>JBBQIT010000293.1:0-5800 GCA_038325205.1 Bdellovibrionota bacterium | reverse complement strand
GTTCTTGGTATCATTCAAAAAGGAAACGATAGAGGTCGCGACCGTCTCTCCGACTTCTTCTACATTAAAGAGATCTTCCTTCGACGCTTTCAAAAGCCGGTCTAGCGTGCCGAAGTGAAGGGCCAATAATTCTGCTGTGCGCTCGCCTACCAGACGAATACCCAGCGCAAAGATAAAACGCGCAAGGGTGACATCCCGACTACGATCAATCGCGGTAATCAACTTTTCTGCCGAGCGTTCGCCTTGGCGTTCGAGCTTTAAAATATCGCTCTCTTTAAGCTCGTAAAGGTCAGAGAAATGTTTGATTAGCTTTTTTTCCAGTAGTTGTTCGACCCATTTATCGCCCAACCCTTCAATATTCATCGCTCGTTTTGCTGCAAAGTGCTTGATGGCTTCCGAGAGTTTCGCGGGACAAGCGATATTTAAGCAGCGGTGAGCGGCCTCGCCTTCTTCT
The DNA here is from genome assembly GCA_038325205.1 of Bdellovibrionota bacterium. Taxonomy (GTDB): domain Bacteria; phylum Bdellovibrionota; class FAC87; order UBA2466; family UBA2466; genus JBBQIT01. The sequence continues at coordinate 5,346 of JBBQIT010000293.1, read as the reverse complement.
CGAACGATCTTATCATTGCACGAAGGGCATTTGGTCGGAAAGACGATGGACTTTTCTTTCCCCGTTCGCTTTTCAGTGAGGACTGCTTGCACTTCCGGGATCACATCTCCGGCGCGTTTAACGACGACATAATCGCCCACTTTAAGATCGAGAGCTAGGATTTGATCTTCATTGTGCAGGCTAGCCCGACTCACTTCGACTCCGCCTACGTTAACTGGCTCAAGAACGGCAACAGGAGTAATGGCTCCGGTGCGTCCCACTTGGAAGATCACATCATTAAGGCGGGTGTTCCCTTCTTGAGCCTTAAACTTGTACGCCATGGCCCAGCGAGGGCTGCGAGCAACGTTTCCTAGTTCCCGCTGGTGAGCAAAGAGATCAAGTTTTAGTACAATGCCGTCGATTTCGTATTCGAGGTCATCGCGCTCTTTTTCGATCTTAGTAAAATACTTCTTAATCGCTTCCTGACCTTCAATACGACGAGCGAGCGGGTTGGTCTTCAAACCCCAAGTTTTGATTCTATTCATGAGCCCGGAGTGGGAGTCAGCGACCTCATCGGAGAGTCGTCCTACTCCATGGCAGAAAATCGTTAAGTTTCGCTTGGCGGCAATACTAGGATCTAACTGGCGGATGCTGCCAGCGGCGGCGTTTCTTGGGTTGGCAAACGGGGGTTCTCCTTCGGTAAGCTTCTCCGCGTTGATCCTTTTAAAATCTTCTTTCATCAAGATGATTTCTCCACGGACTTCGACGATATCAGGAACTTCACCGCGTAGAATCAAAGGAACTGAACGAATGGTGCGAACGTTAGAAGTGACGTCTTCTCCCACTTCACCGTCACCGCGGGTAGCCGCGACTTTCAGCCGGCCCTTTTCGTAAACCAACTCAATGGCCATGCCGTCAAATTTTGGCTCGGCCCAAATCGAGTAGTCTTTGCCGACAGCTTCTTCCCAGCGTCGGCAAAACTCGCCCATCTCTTCATCGTTGTAGACATTTTGCAGCCCCAACATGGGAGTCGCGTGGCGATATTTTGAGAACTTGTCGATAGCCGCGCCGCCGACCTTTTGGGTCGGAGAGTGCGGATCTCGAAGCTTGGGATTTGCTTCTTCAAGAGCCAAAAGCTCGTTGAAGAGTTTGTCGTAAGCTTCGTCGGAAATAGTAGGCTTATCTAAGACGTAGTAATTATGGCTGTGTTCTTCCAGCTCACTTCTTAGTTGTGTCACACGTTGAATGGGTTCGGAAGACTTTTTGGTCACGCTTGGGTCACCCGTACGATCGTCTCATCTCTAATACTCGGAAAGCCGCTTCCCAAAATATCGTTCCCGACATTTTGGAAGTTCCCACTTCCCGATTTACGAAGCGAATCGGAATTTCGGTAATTCCAAATCCCGCTTTGTGAGCGCGGTATTTCATTTCGACCTGAAAAGCATAGCCTTTAGAGCGAATCGATCGAACATCGATCTTTTCGAGCACTCGTCGATTCCAACCGTTAAATCCACCAGTCAAATCTTTGTAAGGCATACGTAACACCGTTTGCGCATACAAGTTTCCACCGCGGCTAATGCACTGACGCGTTAATCCCCAGCCCGTGATTTCCCCTCCGGAAATGTAACGGCAACCTACGACTACGTCAGATGTCACAAGCCCAGTAACGATACGAGCGACATCGGTAGGCTGATGTGAAAAGTCGGCGTCCATGGAAATAAAGGCCTGATAGCGCTTATCCAATCCCCAACCGAAACCCGCGATGTAAGCTCCTGCCAATCCATCCTTCTTGGGACGGCTGAGCAGGTGCACTCGCGGCGTGTGCTTCATGAAAAGCTTCACGAGATTGGCAGAGCCGTCGGGTGAGTTATCGTCTACCACGAGCACGTCAACGGTGGGAACTTCGGTCGTAAGCGTGTAAAGAATGCGGCTGATATTCTCAGCTTCATTGTAAGTAGGAATGACGACTAAATTGGTATTGCTCAAACTTCGCCTCTATAAATGCAACGGGCTGTAAGGAACCCCGTGCGCTGTGGCAACTTGTTCATAAACAAGTTTGCCTTGATAGGTATTGAAGCCTAAGCGGATCGGTTTGCTTTCCTGGGCGGCTTTTTCCGGGCCCTTATCCGCAATCATTAAGCCATATCTCAAAGTGGCGTTGGTTAACGAGTAGGTCGAAGTGTGAGCCACCGCTCCTGGCATATTCGTTACACAATAATGGATGACTCCATCAGTAACGTAAGTGGGCTTTTCATGCGAAGTCGGGCGGCATGTTTCCACGCAACCCCCTTGATCTACCGCAATATCGACGACAACAGAGCCCGGGCTCATTTTTGAAATCGTATCGCGAGAGACGAGCTTGGGAGCCTTGGCTCCTGGGACGAGCACCGAACCGATCACGAGATCGGCTTGGATACAGCTCTTTTCGATGTTGTCTTGATTCGACATCAGAGTGATTAAGCGGCCTTTAAAAATATGCTCTAAGTACTCTAACCGTCGGACGTCGAGATCTAAGATAGTAACTATGGCTCCCATACCGAGAGCAACCCCTGCCGCGTTGGTACCCGCAACTCCGCCGCCAATGACAGTGACGTGCCCAGGCATGACACCAGGAGCCCCGCCTAAAAGAATTCCTTTTCCTGAGATTGAAGCGTCCCAGCTGCTTTGAAGATAAAAAGCTCCTACTTGAGCCGCCATTCGTCCGGCGACTTCGCTCATAGGCCGCAAAAGAGGCAACGAGTTGTCTGCTTCTTGAATCGTTTCGTAAGCGATGCCGGTGACTTTCTTTTCTAATAAAACTTCAGTGAGCTTCTTTTCAGCGGCCAAGTGAAGATAGGTGAAAAGAACTTGTCCCGGACGAAGGAGTTCAAACTCATCGGAGAGAGGCTCTTTCACTTTGATGACCATGTCGGCCGCCCACACAGGGGAGGGGCCTTCTACGATCTGAGCCCCGGCGCGAATATATTCGCTATCCGGAATTCCGCTTCCCAGTCCCGCGCTCTTTTGCACGAGCACTTTGTGGCCGTGAGCGGTGAATGCTCGGGCTCCAGCAGGCGTCATGCCCACGCGGTTTTCTCTGTTTTTAATCTCTTTTGGTACGCCGATAATCACTTTTTTGCTCCCCCTGGGAGAATATCGAGGATGTCATTCCCATCGATTTCGATTTCGCCCTTTTCTTCTGATTGCATGGTGATTTTGCCGCGAACTTTCCCGCCGGAAAGCCGAACCCAAGAGTCTGAGATCACACCGTGGTAGTACTGACCCATCTTATGAATGAGCGTACAATTTTCCTTAGTTTCCACAGCTTTATCGATTTTATCGATGATCTGAAACACGTCTCGTCTTTCCTTAGGCGTCTTGGCCAAAACTCCAATAAAGCCCCCATCAAGCCCATTTTTATAGCCTATTTATTTGGGGTTGGAAACGCCGACTTTGATCAACGATAACGGGGTCCTTCTCCATCATCGTAATGCGGTTTATATGACTGTCGATAAGCTTTATTTATTCCCCTCCACGCCAAACCGGGCAAGGCGCACCGGACTCGGTCACGGGGTTCTCGCTACGAGGATAGAATCCCTGTTAGGGAGCGCTAATCATGCAACCACAATCCCTGGAGGAGTGTGCAAAACGTTTCTGGAAGCTAAACGTTTCGGAAGGGCTACGTCGCGATCGTGAACGATGGGACGCCGGACGGGCCGAAAAGATACCACTCTACTTTTTCTACTCTTTCGCGGGCTCCACCACTTTTCCCCCGTAGCTATCGGCAACTCGACGTACAAAAGGCGAAAGAAACTCTAAGATGAAATTTGCTCCGATGGTCGCGAATTTCCAGTCGTCAGAGTCATCTTTTTGGGTCACTTCAATTTTAGTGACCGTGAGTTTTAAGAAGTCTTCTTTAGCATTGAACTTATCAAATTCAGGGAGAGGGCCGTAAGTTACACTAACCAGAGCACGGATCGGAAATGAAGCTTCGACAATCTTACCCGTTCGCAAGTCAGCCGAAAAGGCGATGGTAAGACTAGCACCCTCAAAACGTATGATCTGCGCGCTCAAGTTGGACCAGGTGAAGGCGGGATTTAGACCTGTGAGGTCTTTTACGAACCGAACTCGAGAGACTTTAGTGAGTTCCCTGGAAACCTTAAATGGAGGAAGGCTCGACCCATCGCTTACGGACAGCTCTTCGCAACCAACCTGTTCAATCTTAACGTTGCGGGCGTTCCGAAATTCGAAAGGAGGCGTCCCCTGAACCGTCATCCATTTCCCGCTAAAATTTTCGCATTCGCCACCGACTCCTAAGGCCTGAGGCAAAAAGGTCGAAAAGAAGACGAGAAAAATAAGCTTAGCCATCGGTTACCTCCATAAAGAGAAGGAACCTATGATCTCATGGTGCCGTGAGTCAACTGGCCAGCTTTGACTTGGTCAATTCTTACGGAGGAATACTCATTTCACTGCTTGGTTTCGGTTCGTCTAACGGCTAGGCGGAGCCTACGAAACGGGAATTAACGCTTCAACCGGTATTCGGCTCTCGACTTCTCAACAAGCTTAAGAGGATCTTCAGGATCGACATCTTGTTCCATGCGCACGAATCGATCAGAGCCGAACGCGATGACGGTTTTAGTAGCTAAATCGCCGCAAGTCCTTCGAGCATCGGGACAGATGTAATTAGTGACGATAGGTTTATCAGTCTTCAGATCCGCATAGTCGATTGTCGATATCCCATTCCTTCCGTAGCGAGGCGTCAGCCAGACGAGATCTTCGGGATCCGACACGTTCTCATACCTCCCGGTGCTTAAGACTTTCTTCGCGAATGGGTCCTTGGCATTTGATCCGAAGGGTAAGCTTGCCAATGGGATAGTTGAACGGCGCCGTACTTCACCTACTTTAGCCAACTGAAAGACAGCCGCCGTCGCGGCACCGGTGATGTCGACCAGACGATTGGATACCTCCCAAGAGATGGTCCCCAGACTCGGCAAGAAGCCCGCTGACCAAACGATGTCGGTATTTTCCGGCTTCACCACTAACGAAACGACGGCCACGATCTCTCCCTGCTTGTTGTAGACCGCTCCGCCGGAGTCGCCGAGAAGAGCCTTAGAACTTGGTTCCTTTGTCTCCTTACCGGCCTCGTCATCGCTCGGGGGATCCTTATCCTCTCTCTTGAACGTGACCACCAGATCCTTTGCGGGAAAGGTATCCTCGTCAGTTAGCATGGTTCCGCCGTTCACCGACTTCACTACGGAAGTTCCCCATCCTTTAATGCCGGCGCCGCTAGCTTCCTCTTCGGCCAGAATGCTGTAGATATTCTCCACTCCGAATCCAATGAGATACAGGGTATCTCCCGGAGCGGCACCCGTCGTAGTCAGGTGGGGA
>JBBQIT010000292.1:0-5827 GCA_038325205.1 Bdellovibrionota bacterium | reverse complement strand
TGTTTGGTATTTCTGCCGCAAAACAAATCAAATTTCAAGCAAGTAAATGAAGCATTTACAGCGATTGAGCCGTTTTTTCCGCTACTTTCATCAAGGCGGGGTTTGGGGGACGTATTAGGGCGAGAAGTCCGGCCCATAAGTAGACGCAGACGATCTGAAGGGCGTGATGGGCGGTCGCGATCGCAAGTCCGATCGGAGCAGGGACACCAACTTGGACGAGTCCCAGAGTCATCGAGGCCTCAAAAGCTCCGATATTGGCCAAAGCGATCGGAACCGCGACGCCGAAGTTTAAGACGATCATGGCCCAAAGGACCTCATTAAAGCTCAGGTCCCACCCCTGCGCCGCCGCGAGGATGCGAATGGCCCAAAGTTCGCCGCACCAGCCCAACATGCTGAAGAGGAGAGAAGGGATTGCTTTTCCGGGGGCCCGAAGGGGGGCTAGCCCCTTTACCACCTGGGTCCAGAGCTCGCGAATTTTGGTCCTAACCTTGGGAAAAACCCAGAGGGCGATCACTATAATGAGGATGAGTCCGCCTATCCCTCCAAAGAAGTATTCGCCAAAATGAGGGATGTGGATCGTTTTCAGTCTTTTGCCCCACGCGGCGACGCAAAAGAGGCTTAGGGCAACGAGGGAAAGGATATCTAGAGCTTTGTCTGCCAAGATTACGCCGGCGGCTGTCCCCAAAGGCAGCTCGATGTCTCGATTTTCGCGCTGAAGCACCACGAGTTTAATGGCGTCGCCCGCTCTTGCTGGGGCAAAGGCGTTAACCGCCTGGCCGAACGAAAAGGCTCGGGCAACTCCGATCCATTTTCGCAAAGGAGGCAATCGAGTGGCCGGAACCGGAATTAACGCCCATAGGCGGGCGATCTGTAAGGTCAGCTGCATGAAAATAATGGGCAGCGCCGCGAGCAAAATACTCTTGAATCTAAATCGACCAAGCGCGCCTTTGATTTCACCGAGCGATACGCCGTTCGACTTCATTAGAAAATACATCCCTATAATGATGACGATAGATCCTAAGAGGTAGAGCAGGGTGCGTTTGCTTTTCACGGGGGCTATCGTAACGGAGTGTTGAGGCTGGGGCGACTGCAAAATCGAACATTGACGGTCTTCTAACAAATGAGATGAGCCATTTCTCCGACCTCTTGCGCGTATTCCAGTGAGGAGACAAGAGGCTCCGTAACACAAAACGTCGTTACTTTAGGAGAACGTATATGAAATCGAACAAACTCTCTCTGATATTGGGCTTAGTGGTATTGGCTACCACGGCAGCGGTTAGCTCTTTCGCGCAAAATTACGTCGATTTTGTATCGCAGAGCTTAAGTTTTTCCAAACAATTAGACAGCGATATCTCGGGTGGATATTCCCTGCACTTCGCGCTGATGATTAAGAACATTGGGAATACCCAGTCGCGCTATCCCGGATCCATTATGCGCGTCTTGGTAAATGGTGTGGTCCTAAATGGCGACGTCTACGGACAAGCTGGCGGCGGATATCAATTAGATAAGCCAATCCAGCCAGGCGGCGTCGGCATGGTCACCTTCGCCATGCCCTTGGGTGCCGTGTCACACTGTCAACGAGTGACCGTTCAGATCGATGCCGACAGGACTTACCAATATGGCGGCAACGTTTTCTACAACGACACTTCAAATGTCATGGCGATTCAAGCGGGAGCGTTGAAAGCGTGCTTCCCTAATATCGGGCTCAATCCCGGAAATGGCCAACTCCATCCTCCGAAACCTTTCGCAAGCTTCGAAGGAGAGTTGGAAAACAGCAAAGACCTTCAGTAGATGATAGCAATAGAAAAGCCCCCGACGATATCGTTGGGGGCTTTGTCGTTTCCTCGCGTCACCTCGGCCTATTTGCCGAGTTTATAAGCGAAAATCTTACTTCCTGAAGTAGAAGGCTGAATGAGAAGGTCTCGCTTACTATCCCACGCTAAGTCAGCCGCGTGTGGAATTCCTGATAAGAGCAGGGTCGCTTCGCCATTGCCGTCGAGGGAGTAGACTTTTCCAGCGACCCAGTCGCTAACTAGAAAGGCGCCTGACGGAAGTCTCTCTAGTCCATCCAGATTTCCCAGCGGCTTTTTCGTAATCGAAGTTTTCGTCTTCTTCGTTAAATCGATGGTGTAGACGTTTCCCGGAGCGCTAGTAGCAAAAGTATTCTTGTCGGTCATTTGGCCCCAGCCCGCGACAAAGAGAGTGTTCTTTTCGACAAGAAGTCCATTAGGGAACTCGAGTGCAGCGCCTTCCATGAAAAGGCTCGATTTACCGTTCTCGACTGTAAAAATCTTCGAAGCCGTGGTATCCGAGACGTAAACTTTTCCCGATTCATCGACAGCGGTGTCATTAAGAAACTCGGCGCCTATGACCGGTATTTTCGTAACTTTTTTGGTTTCTAGATCAATGGCGACCATTTCATCGATGTCAGCTACCCAGAGCGTTCCTTTATAGATACGGATGCCCTTGGGAGCGTTGAGCCCTTCAACCCACTTCTCAGCGTGAGGCTTGTCGCCTTCGAGTGTAACTTTGGCAATCCAGCCGATGCCGTCTTTATCCTTACTGCCACCGGCGATATTGGAGATGTAATAGACGTCGTGTTTGGCGTCGTAATAGGCGCTTTCCGGATTGGAAATATTTTCGGTTAGGGTCCATTTCAGCTCTGGGGAAGTGGCCGCCACAGCTGAGAGAGGAAACATCAACGCCAGGAGAAAGTGTTTTAAAGTGTTCATAGTTGAGGGCTACCACCGGCTTTTCCCAACGTCTAGGTCCGTTGTTGGGGAGCGATAAATCTAATTTATTTCTTATCGAGTGCTTGCAGAGCTTCCTCGAGCTCCTTTTTTTGCTTCTCGATATTGGGGCGAACTACTTTTTCTTCGAGATCCTGCCGTACGATCTTAAGTACCATATCTCTATATCCGTTTTCGGTCCGGTATCCTTTTCGATAATCCTCTTGGGTCGGCCGGATCTCACTGTGATGCGGTTCAACGCCCAGATCTTCTATCAAGTCTCCATTCGAGAGTTGAATGAGCGAGTACGTAATGCTGAGAGTTCCCCCTCCGTTGGCAAGAGGGCCTACTTTAGCGACATGGCCCCCGGCGCCCGTGGTATTGGTGCCGATATTGATCGATCTCCCATTTGCTTTTAAAACTCCTGGAAACCAGTCCGCGCAGCTAGCGCAGAAGCTGTCGGTGAGAACATATAGCTGCTTGGTGTACGGTTTGTACCCTTTTTCGTGAATCGGCATGATGTCACGTCCGTTTACGAAATCTACTTTTTCCAAATGCGTCTTTTTGGCAGCGACGGCGCTTTCGAAGTCTTCCAACATCTTTCGATAGAGGGCGTGATCTTGAGACCCTCGTGCGCTTTTTGCATAGGCCTCCGCGATTTCGCGGTAGGTCTCACGGGTCAGAGGCAAAGTCATGGTTCCCATGTCCATGGTCTTGTTTGTCAGAAGGCTCAGAAGGTAATGAAGATATTCAAAATTTCCTCCGGGATTGCCGCGCGTGTCGATGATGACGCCGCTTACATTCTCTTCCATGTAAGTAAAAATTCGGCGATAGAGCGCTCGGTAAGCTTCTTTCGGAGTTACATCGAAACTATCAAGAGGAACGATACCAATCTTTACCGGGACCTTTTTATCGGCGAAGTGGAGGGTGCAAACTCCTAACTCATCGGCAAATGGCTTCTGGGAGTAGATATGTGCTTCGCTTTGTTTGGTGCCGCTAGCGTTCTCCCATTCAGGGAGGTCCTCGATCTGTATCGAATTACAATTGTCGATGCTGCTAAGCAGTGAGGGGAGCTCCAAGAAAGTCTGGTCTTCCTGACCGTCGGCCTTACTATTAACGCGTTTTAAGAAGTTTGAAGTTTCGCAAAAGCCATCCACACAAAATTGGGGTTGCTTGCCTTGGACCAGGGCCGGACGGTTGCCGATCAAAGTTCCCAGCCAAGAAAGATGCAAGGTATGGACGATGTTATTCTTGTCTTGAATCTTAACTTCTACCGCGCCCAACTTGGTTAATTTATCGATGTCATGGCGGGCGCCTTGTCTTGCCGGAATAAGCGCGAAGAGGACGTCTCTTTTTGCCTTAGGCGCCGACCAGTTTGTTTCGGAAGCTAAGGAATCTGCAAGTTGGCTGGGAGTTTGACCCGCGATTTCAATCAAAAGATCCCCAGGAAAGATGGGGTATTTGCTTTCGGTGAGCAACTCTCGATTTATGGAGGAGATGATGGCGATCTCTTCTTCTTTATCCCCTACTTTGCGAACCGCTCGACTAATTCCGAAGCCTAGAGTGACGTTTCTAATATCCGGGCGATTGAAACCTAAATGTTTATCTTGAAAACGATTAATGAATTGGGTGATCAGGTTGTAGAACTCTTGATCCTTTTCTCCTCGAGCATCGCTTTCGCGAATGAGTTTTTCTGTGGCGCTGACGTGCTCATCAAAATTCAGTTTCGCCGTCTCTGCTTTTCGGGCGAGAGGGCCATAAGCGCTGCGAAGGGTACTAACGACGTACTGATAATCTTCTAGTTTTTGTGGCAAGGTTAGCGCGCCAAACAGAGAGTTTACGTTCTTAATTTCTCCGACATTAGGCTGGACTTCGTTATCGGCATGTACTGACGTAAGCGACAGAAAAAAACCGACGAAAAGCAGAGAGAGAAACCGCATTTAGCACTCCTATTTTGATAAGGCGCCGCAATATACAAGACGCTAATTCTGAAAGCCAGATTGAAGTGCGCGCTAAGCAGTCAATCCACGTAAGTTGATGAAAGTATAGAAGTATGATGATTTCTAGCGTACCAGAACGCTGGCTGTATACGCTCTGGATAGCTCTGCCTTGAATATCACTAGGGTTTTTGGATTCGTGTTTTTGAGGTGACCAATAGTTCGTCATTCGGGGAGAGATTAACCACCTGTTTTAGCCTTAGTCGGTGGGGATGCACGATTCTTGCAATCAATAGCTTACAGAATTCTGGATTTTTGAGGTGTGGATGTCGCGTACTCTTAACATTCTTGTATCGATGGGTCTGCTGGCTCTCCTAGTGGCTTGCGGTGGTAAAGCACTGTCCGTAGCCGGTGGCGGCGGCAGTAACTCACTCTTAGGCAACCAATCTTCATCTGCACATTTAGTGATCTCTGATGTGGAACCTGCCTTTTTTGGAACTCAAACAAACGGTTTTTCCGCGAATAAAGCTTTTACCATTTACAACACGGGCGGCGTTGCTGCTTCTGGACTCTTAATCAGTCCGCCTTCTTCTTCGGGGGCGTTTTCATTGCAAGCTCCTCCCATCACTGGTCTTTGTGCCAATGGTCAGGTGCTACCTCCCAGTCAGGGATGTCTAATTTACATCAATTTTTTACCGACGGCCGCTGTGACTGGACCCCAACAAGGATCCTTCAGCCTCTCTTACTTGGACGGATTGAATCCGAACCCTGTTCCCGTTTCGCGAGGTCTTTCGGGCACGGGAACTGTGGTACAACAGGCTAACTTGGCGTTGAGTGTTCCTCCTACGTTCAACTTTGGTAACATTGCGGCCGGAAGCTACTCCGACCAACCCGTTATCGTAACGAACGCGGGACCAGTGCCGGCCACAGGATTTGTGTTTTCTCTTCCTCCGGGCGGGAACTATTCTCTTACCGGGCAAGCCACGCTTCCGAATTCTCCTTTAACTCCGTGTTTACCAGCGGGCGTCGCGGTTCCTGCGATTGCACAAAACGGTGGCCAGTGTTTTGTTGTCGTTCGCTTTAATCCTTTTTTACCTGTGAATGTTTCGACTCTCGTTGAAACAGCGAGAGCTATCACAAAAAAGTGTGGAAATAGGATGA
>JBBQIT010000291.1:0-5836 GCA_038325205.1 Bdellovibrionota bacterium | reverse complement strand
AGCCATGTAATTTCAAATGCTTACAGTGACGATGATTCTTTCTAGAATAGAAAGGATCCGGTGGCTTGTACGTGAAAGGGGGCTCCTGGGGTGAAGTTCATGTCTTCACAGCCTACAAAGCCTCCAGAACCGCTAACCGGGCGTGTTCCAGAAGGACAGCTACCGGCGCTGGTCTCGGAAGGAAGCCTAGAGACATGAATCCCTCGAAAAATTTTAGATGGGAAAAGAGAAATGATTTCGCAGGGGGCGTCGTTTGGAAGGGAGGAGCGGGGGAGTCAGAATCTGAAAAGAGCTAAAAACCGAAAGCGCGCCGAATGAACCAGTAGGTTCCGGCAATTAAGATCGCGTACGCAAAGGTGGGGACGACGTAACGACGGCCCACTTGGTATCTACGAAGAAAAAGGAGCAGCGGCAACATCATCGCTACAATGACCGCCTGTCCGGCCTCCACCCCAATGTTGAAACCTACGAGAGCTTTAAGAAGGCTTGATTGATCGAGATGAAGTTCAGCGAGCGCACTCGCAAATCCTAATCCGTGCACCAAACCAAATAGGGCGGCGATCCGCCAGCGACTCTTCTCACTTTTAAAGAACAGGGCTTCGGCGGCAACGACCGCGATCGAAAGCGCTATCGAAGATTCGACTAATCGGGAGGGAAGTCTCACTATCCCAAGAGTGGCAAGTGCTAAAGTCACGGAATGGCCAACGGTAAAGCCAGTTACCGTTTTTAAGATTCCCATGAGTCCGCCGCCAGCCAACACCAGAGCCAGCACAAAAAGAATGTGGTCGATGCCATCGGGAAGATGAAGGCCCTGATTCCCCATCCATTGGTTGGGAGTCGCCCCAATATGTTCCATTCCCATGACGATGAATCGTGCAAAGCTTGCATCCTGAGGCACTTCTTCGAACGTAACCACTTGGTTCTTTACGTCGGCGGTCTGAATATTCTCACGACCGTTTAGTTCAGCCCGTACGAGAAGCTGAAACGTGGCCGGCAACTTGTCTAAAAAGCCGATGGTGACTTGGAGTGCTCCCGGATTCTCGGCACAGAGGGCAGAAACTTTGAGACTGACACTTTGAGTGGTTGAGGCGCTGGGGTGAACTCCCGAATCGAAAACACACGGCTTTCCCTTAATTTGGATGTTAGTGTGCCCCAGGGTTGCTTTGAACAGATCTTCACGACTGTTTCCGGTTAATTGAGAGGCGGCCGCCGGATTCATTTCGATTACGGCTTCTAAGGTTTTCCCGGAGTTTTTCAGATACAGCACACCCAAGTCCAGAGGATGGGCAAGTAGCGTGGTTGAGCCTAATAGCATCAGAAGCGACATCAGTAATTTCAAATTGATTTTCATTCTGACACTTCAAAGTAAGAGGGGTTTGTCTTTTTGCCGAGCGATTGATAGAGGCGAACTCTTTCCGAGTTTTTGAGTCCTGATTCTATCACGGCAGCATAATGATAAAGCCCGGGGTCATGAAGTCCGGTTTGAAGTGCCTTTTGAATCGCTTCTTGTCCTTGAGCCCATTCGTGGGCCTTGATATAGGCGCGGGCCAAGACTCGGAGGGTCTCCACATTGTGACGAATTTTGAGTTCGTCTTGGACCAGGCCAATCGCTTCTTTTACGGCGCTGGAATCGCCGCGATCTAAAAGAAGTTGAGCAAGCTCTACACGATGACCATATTGTCCACTCGCTAGCTCTCTTCGCATTGTCTTTTCGCCTTGGTGAAGGACTTCTTTCGCTAACTGAAGATTGCCCATGAGCTCAGTCGCTTTTCCATAGTTTCGAAAATAGGGAAGCTGACGAGATACGGTAAAGGCTTCAAAGAATTTGTCTGCGGCCGCTTTGAACTCTTTTCTTTGCAGAAGACATTGGCCCTGAAGATCTAACGCCAAAGGATACTGGGGAACAATCCGCAAAGTTTCTCTTAGGAGATCCTCGGCATCAGACACTCGGCCCTGCTTTAAGTAAAATCTAGCCAGTAGTGACCGTACCCAAGCGGATTCTTGCATCTCGCCCGCGTCTTCTAAGGAAAGCGCATGGATGAAATCGGATTCGGCTTCGACATCTCTGCCCATCGCGTTCATTACGAGCCCTCGAAGCGCTAAATTGCCGAGACTCGGCTTTTTGGCACACAACTTTTCAGCGTAATAAGCGGCTTGGTCTAGGTCTCCCATTGCTAAGTAGGCAGTCACTAGGATCGAATAGCCCTCTGCTCCCGGTCTTTCCTTAAGCACTTCGTTCGCTAAGCGGATGGCGTCTTTAAATTCGTGTCGAGCTTCGGCTATCAAAGCGAGATCAACTTTAGCTCCGGTGTTGGAGAAGGGGAGAAGCTTCAGCGAAGCTTTCGCAATTTCACGCGCTTTATCGTAGTCCGCTACATCACCATTCAATTTTCCTCTAGCAATATAGAGACTAGCCAATCCAGCACGTTCCAAACCGCTGGTCCTATCTCTTTCAATTCTTGCTTCCGTCATGGCAATGGCTCGGTTCATGTCTGCCGGCTGCATCACTATAAATCGATAAGGGGCCACCCTCGCGCCTCCATAGTACTGACGTACCTGAGGCTCAAAGGCCATCAGCCCCACTAATAAGAGCGCTGAGAGGAGAGTTAGGGAGACGGTGATTTTGGCTTTCATATTAGAGGTAGCGATAAAGTCTCCTCTATAGGCTCACCAAAGTTAAACAATCCCCTGTCGAACTTTTAGGCACTTTTTCAAGCGCTAACTCCTTAATCCCTAACCGGTAAATCTCATGAGCCTTTGTTTCGGGGCTTCTCGCTAACCCTAGAGAGAAACATGAAACGTAACGGAGGAAACATGAAACGAATCGAAAAACTAATCGGGGCAGTGGTCTTCGTGACCCTGTTAGCGACGACTACCTTTATGGCAGTCCGAGCTTCAGATCACGATGACGGCGAAATGGATCTTAAAGGACGTGCGGTCAACTTAACCGATCTTTATGCCTTTACCGAAGATGCCCAAGACTCTGGGGGAAGCAGCCAAAACTTGGTGCTCATTATGAACACCAATCCGCGTTCGTTGGCACGACAACAGTACTATTTTAGCTCCAATGCTCGGTACGAATTTCATTTGAGTCGTATTGCAGCGGTTGGCAAAGCAGTGGCTCCTAAAGGTAAAGAAGATGTGACGATCCGATTTGAGTTCGGTGCTCCCGATTCTAATCATCGTCAAACGATCACGATGTCCATCATTAAAGACGGGCAGACGATCACTTCTTCCATGGGCTCAACCAACGCTCTTGGCGACATGCTAAGCGGCGCGACTCCTTACACGCAAAAGTCGATCAACGGCCAAAACGTGTCTGTATTCGCTGGACTTCGCGAAGATCCTTTCTTCTTCGACGTAGAACGGTATTTCCGAGTTCGTGGTTACTTAGCTACCGGCGTGAATACGTTGACGGGCCCCATCCAAGGTGGCGCCAACGTATTTCGTTCTACCGCTACTGCAGTGGACTTCACGGCTGGTTACAACGTCAACTCAATCGCTTTGAGAATTCCGCTTGCCTTAGTGCAATCGGCCGCTCAAGAGCCCGTGTTCGACGTTTGGGAAACCATCTCGGTCAAGAAATAACGAAACTAAACTTAATTAGAATGAGGAAACAGGCATGAAAACGTTAAAAGGACAAATGACCAAAGTAAAAGCGGCGGCGCTCTACCTAGCGGTAATCGTCATCGCAGGATTAACGGGTTGTGCAAAAACAACTCTGCCGACGACTGCGGCTGACGACGGTTACACGCAGATTGAACGTTTGGGACGACCGGCGATTAACGAAGGCCTTGTGATCGACAACGATTACTTAAACGCCTTCAACAGCATCGGACCTTCGATGGACTTTAGTCCAGCGGCGGCTCCTGTGGTTAATCAGGCCGCTGCGGTGTTAACTGCCGTTCATAATTACGGAGTTGGCGCTGGTGCTCCGGCCCCGGCAGTATCGGATGTCGTCGCAGGATTTCTTCCTGACGTACTTCGCATCGATACCAGTCATCACATTCCTGTAGGAACTTGGGCTTACAATGGCGACTTCGTCATTGCTCAAGGAACTTCTGCCGGAGCGATGCTCACTGGCGGTCGTAAGATCGAAGATGACGTAATGGATATTACGTTGAGTTACCTCATCGTGGGCAATCCCGCATGCGGTCCTGGATCGGCCTGCTCGATTCCTGACGGAGTTAGCTACGACGGTGGTACGGACTGCGCCCACGCTGGCCAAGGTAGCAATGTGTCTAACCCTGGTCACAAATGCTTGCATGGGCAAGCAGCTCGAAACGGAAGCTCAAGCTTTCCTTTCTTAGCGGAACCGAACTAGCGCGCGAGTAGAAAAGTGCAGCCTCTCTCTTTGAACTCTGAGAGAGGCTGCACTTTTCGCCAAAATGAGAGGACTGACTCTGAGCGCCGACAACAAAAAAATAAATTCTTTGCTTCAGGGGATTCTATCCCACTCTTCAGTGCTCTGCGTCCTCCTTAGCAGAGCAGGCCGGAAGTCCTGTGATCGTTAAGATGATTTGAACCTGCAAATTCCGAATTGCCGCCTAGTATGCTAGGGTAGGTGCATGAGCCTTCAATACGCCATTGAGCAAAAGGTCGTTTGCCTAAACCCCACCCACTCCGAGGTGGTTAACGAAAGCCATAAGCATAGTGTGGCTCCCGGGTCGGAAACTCACTTTAAAGTTGTCGTCGTTTCCAAGCAGTTCGAAGGACAGGGCTTAGTCGATCGTCACCGTACGATGTACGCTTTGTTAGCGGATGCGATGAAAAACGGCATTCATGCTCTGGCCCTTCATACTTTTACTCCAGACGAATGGGCGAAAAAGCAGATAGCGGACAAGTCGCCTCTCTGCGTAACTAAATCCTAAAAATAGAAAAAGGCCGCACCGGGTTAGGTGCGGCCTGGTAGACCTCTCGGCCTACTGGAGAACTTCGTCGCTCATTTCCAGATCGAGAAGGGTTCCAAACTCCGCGGTGGGAAGTTCTGCTTGCGTTGCCGAGGTGACAAGCTTTGCGGTGAGCGCTTCGGTGTAGTGAGGAGCAAACTCGTCTTTGATCGCTTTGGCCAAGTCCGCGAACGCATGGCCGGAGCCTCCGAAGAATAACTGATTCTGAGCCGCACTGAGATAAGGCCAACTGTGACCCATCGTCGAGCTGCTTCCTACTCCTGCCCCGCTTAAGGAGGCGCCTGCAGCGACCACCGCTGCGTTAACGGCTGACAGCATAGCGGTCCGGGCAGCCTCATCGTCTAGCTGAGAGAGTCGAAAGTTTTTGAGAAGCTCGTTGTTCGCAGCGGCCACCGCCGCCGCTTTCAAATCTCCCCCAGTGGTAATTCGCTCAATAGAGAAATAGACGGCCCCGGCAACTCTTAACGAACTGACGTAGTTTCTTCCGCGGTATTGAGTGTTGTAGAACTCGTCATGTCCCTCAAAGAAGGCATTTTTCACAGGGTTCTTTAACGTGACTCGCTTGAAGAATGGAGATTCAACCGCAAAACTTATGTAAAGCGAGTGGCCTTTCGCCTCGAAAGTAGGATGGGGATCGGGATCAACCGCCCCTTGGTTGGCTTCAACGCTTATTTCCTCGGTTCCCGTGACGCCGGCATAAACGGAAGCCGTCAAGGGTCCCTCTTCTAGGTTTTCGCCAAGGGTATGATCAAGGGCATATCCCAAGCCGGGGGTGAGATCGGAAAGGGCACTTCTGGGAACGATCTCTCCTGCCCAAGAGGGGAGGGTGGTTAATGCTGCGGCTACTATCAAAGTTTGAAATCGATTCATTGCTGTTCTCCTTTTGTCCCGTCGTGGGCTCGACTTTTACTAGAGCAAAGGGAGTG
>JBBQIT010000290.1:0-5837 GCA_038325205.1 Bdellovibrionota bacterium | reverse complement strand
GGGCATTAGTTTCGCGCCGACCGGAGCAATTTCTTTATGGGGAACCTGCAACCCTTCCCAGTGACGCTTGGCTCGCATCATAAGCGACTTTAGTTCGTTGGGCTTAAGCGGTTTGCTTAGATAATCGAACGCGCCTTCGTGAATGGCTTGAATCGCACCTTCGAGAGAACCAAAGCCCGTCATCAAAATAACTACCGACGGAGAACCGGATTTTTTTAAGTAGGAAAGCAGAGCGATTCCATCCAAATCGAACATGTTGATGTCTGAGAGAATCACCGGAAATGTTGTAGTCTTTAAAATTTGGAGAGCCTGCTCGCCGCTCTCTGCTAACTCCACGAAGTAACCATCTCGTTCGAGAATGGCTTTCAGTAGCTCTCGAGTCACCTTGTCGTCATCTACGACTAAGATGCTAAGCATGTGTGTGTTGGCGTCCATTGGTTAGTCTATTATTCCCAACTATACTTTGTTGCCGCTCCCAATTGCCTGCCGAACTTCCCTCGTTCGACTGGGGACAGCTGTCGTAGCGCTTGAGCCGCTTGTATCACGATTCTCCCAGAGGATCTACCGTCTGCGGTCTTAGCCGCAAGCAAACCGCTAGAATGTATCGATTTTTTGTATTTGGTAAGAATTAGGCTATTCCGCCAATGGTGGTTTGACTGGGTGGCTTACGATGCGTTTGAGAGCGTTTTCGCCACGTTCAAAGTAGCTTAGCGTTTGATGATTAAAAGCTAAGAACGCGATTGCTATCATCACTACCCACAGAAATGTCGGATAGACCCAACCGAATATCTGCACCCAGCGACTCTGGGAGCGACCAATCAGAAGCGGAGACTTGTAGGACGGATAATCAGCCATTTTTCCCCCTCGTAAGAATCTCTACGTAGATTTTTTATTTGGTACTTTGAAAACAAAGGGAAGGGGAGGCGCTAAGCAATTTTTCTACGGCTCCACTACAACCGGAACTAACCCGCTTCTACATTTGGCTCTCCCGCCTTAGCGGCCGCCCTTCCCTTTTCTTCACGCTACGAAACTCCTACCCCGCCTCAGCACTCCAACCATGGAGTAGGAATCTACGCGCCAAATGCATCTCCACAATCACAAACAACTGGCACTACCGGAACTCAAACCCGCACATCTACTTTTCGCAGGAGCGACGATCACTAAGCATCTATGGGCGCGTACAAAATATAAAGAGCAATTACGATGCCAGGAGTCCTGTAAAGTTTGCTTTGTAAAAAAGCGCTGAGGGAAGCGGAGAATCCCGTGACCCTCTCAAAAAAGGTAAATGCTCGTGTTGCAACGACTTTAGCCGCACGCGGCACCGCTGTCGCATTCTGCGTCACGATGAAACGTCTTGAGCGGCTCCTTGGCTTCACTTTGAGAAGCCGCACGTTGGCACTCTACTTGCTAACGTATGCGTTCAAGAGTTAAACGCCGGACATTAGCGTTTTAGCTAAATGCGAATTCTGAAGTACCCCGTTGGAAATGCTCTTGCTGAAATGCTGAAGTGGAAGGTCTCGCTGAAGTCGTTCCGGAGTGTTCTTTAAAAAACGAATTCTCGGTTTCCGTTGGCTAACCCCTTCGGATTAATTCGAGTGGGTCTGTGAAAGTTTTCCCAATTCCTCCTATTACCCCCCAACCGCTTTCACAGGCCCATTTCGTTTTTTTGGGCCCCACAGATACCTATTTCCTCAGCAATTCTCCTAAAAGCTTATCCATCTCCCTTTGATCTTTTAGATAAAACTCCGCTTTGGACTTGAGCCTCGAAGCGCGACCAACTCGGACGGTAATCACTTCGCAACCAGGAATTTTGGCTTTCTTAAACACAGACTCATCGGTGACATCGTCGCCAGCAAATAGGGCGTGACGCGCTTTTGATTCTTGCACGAGGGCTCGAAACGCCGTGCCTTTATCCGGAGCGCCTTTGGGGACTAAGTTGATTACGTCCTTGCCCGGAACGATATGCGCTCCTCGCAGCCCTTTTGCCTTTTTAATAATTCGGGCGCGAGTTTCAAGGGGCTTTGGAGACGAGCGGTAGTGAAGCGAAAGGCTGAATCTCTTATTCTCAATCCAAACACAAGGCTCGCCTTCCGGCAGCGTCGAAAGGCGCAAGATCCAATCTTTAACGATTTCACGATAAGCCGGGGCTTTCGGAATTTTGGTTGACCTCTCAATGCCATGATTGCCCACGACGGCGAAAAAGGGAAAGGGCTCGGTCCACTGCCGCACATCAGCAACGGAACGTCCTGTAATGATCGCCACAGCGGTTTGTCGAGTTAGCTTCCTCAGACGGTCGCGTGTGACTTTGCGAAGAGTTACCGATTCCGGATTTAAAGAAAGTTTAACCAGTGTGCCGTCAAAATCAAAAGCCAGTAAAGGGCGGGCGTCTTCTTTTAGGCGCCTAAGGGCCTGCCTCCCCCGAGGCGAAAACAGATAGATCACAACACTTCCTTAAAAAGCGACATTCCAGCTCTTGGACAACCTAAAGGCGGAATTAATAATACCAACGTGAGAGTACGCTTGGGGAAAGTTACCCCAAAGCTCACTCGTTCGAGGATCAACGTCTTCTGATAATAACCCGACGTGATTAGAACACGCGAGAACCTTTTCAAAAATAGCACGGGCCTCGTCCTTTCGTCCTAAATCGACGAGCGCATCGACCATCCAAAAGGTGCAGATCGTAAAAGCGTGCTGAGGAACTCCGAAGTCGTCGTTGTTACGGTAGCGAAACATGTAGCCATCTTTCATGAGATGCTTTTCACATTGCTCCACAGTACTTCGATAGCGAGGATTGTCAGGCGTATGATAGTTCAGTGTCGACATCAGAAGATTGGAGGCATCCGCGTCGGGGCTTCCGTAAGTTTGGGTGTACATTCCCAATTTTTCGTTCCACCCTTCTGTCTCGATTAGGTTTCTCATATGGACGGCAGCCGAAGTCCAGTGAGCAAAATCAGCAGCCCGGCCAAGCTTGTTTGCAATTTTGATTCCGCGATCAACTGCGGCCCAGCACAAGAGCTTTGAGAAAAGGTAATGCCTTCGCTCCCCGCGAAATTCCCAAATACCGGCATCAGGCTTTTCAAAAGCTTCGATGGATCTATCAACGAGAACTCGAACGTTTTCAAAAGCGCGCAACTGATCCAAGCGATCCAGCCTGCTATCAAAGAAAAGAGGGGTGGTGGAGAGTACCATCTCTCCATAGGCGTCAAATTGAGCGTGAGCGTATGCCGCGTTTCCGATCCTCACAGGCCCGATTCCTTTGAAACCTTTGAGCCAAGGGATTTCTCGTTCTAGAAGTTGCCGCTCTCCCCCAATGCCATATACCGGCTGCAAGTCGCCACCAGGTTCCGTGACCGCGATATTGTGGAGATACTGAATGAATTTCTCCATCTCTTCAAAATGGCCCAACTGATTGAGCACATTGATGACGAAATAGGCGTCGCGGAGCCAACAAAACCGATAGTCCCAGGTTCTTCCGCCAAGCGTCGACTCCGGAATCGAAGTAGTCGTCGCGGCAATAATGGCCCCGGTGTCCTCGAAGACATGGAGCTTTAACGCAAGAGCGGATCGAATAACGGCGTCTTGGAACTCAAAAGGAATGCTGCAATGCTTAACCCAAGTGCGCCAGTAAGAGACAGTGCGATCGTAAAACTCTTCGCAGCTAAATTTAAGCGGCCGGCCGAAGGGTTCTCCGTGACTGAGCACACAATATTTCGTCCCCGCCAATTCAAAAGGTTGTCCCTCTAAAATATGGGTATGGGGAATGTCGGTGTGAAAATAGATTCGACTTCCCTCCCCCCGGTACACTATCGCGTCGCCGGTTAGCCCAATATCAGGCGTCACACGTCCATAATCAAAACGAGGTTGAAACCACATCCGTACCCGAGGATTTCCCTTTACGGTCCGCAAAATACGAATGAATTGGGGGGGGCGATGGTAATGATCGTCGGCTCCGAAGCGCGGCGCAAAATCTATAATGTCGTAGCGATCTCCATTTTGAAGATGAAATTCCGTCTGAAGAACGTTGGTGTTTCTGATGTAGCTGCTCTTGGTCTCAAAAGGCGCGGTAGGAAGACAAGACCACTCGCCATTCGATTCGTCCCCTAGAAGACTAGCGAATACCGACGAGGAATCGAAGCGAGGCATGCACGACCACACATACCGCCCCTCCTTGTCTATAAGGGCTGATACCTGACAGTTTCCTATTAGCGCGTAGTCTAGTTGACTCATCCTGCCGCTCCCAGACCGGCCTGTTTTCGCTCTGAAATCGCGTGAACCGCGATCAGAAATTTAATGGCCCAGTCATAAATGTTATTTGTCGAAATCAACTCTCTCATCCGGCCCATACGGGCTATTCGGTCTTCCTTCGATCCAGTGATCGCACGGTACATCGCCTCAGCGGTATCGTCTATATCGTAAGGATTCACTACGTACGCATCTTTGAGCTCCCTGGCCGCACCCGTAAAGCTGCTCAATATAAGCGCCCCATCACAATCACTTCTTGCGGAAACAAACTCCTTTGCGACCAAGTTCATTCCGTCGTGAAGCGAAGTGACAACGCAAAGATCAGCGGCTCTATAGAAGCGAAAGACCTCTTCTTCGTTATGATGAGCCACGCGAAGTAGAATTGGCTCGTAGCCTTCAGAGGCAAATCGGTTGTTAATCCGGAGCGCTAACTTTCTGACCTCGGTGTCTAGTTCTTGATAGCGTTTGATTTGAGTACGACTAGGTGCTGAGATCTGGATCAAAACGAATCGGCCTATCAGATCGGGATGGCGATCAAGCAAACGCTCGACGGCGGTCAATCGCTCCACAATTCCCTTGGTGTAATCCATACGATCAACACCGACGGCGACAATCACGTCGGAGGGCAAAGTGAGATCGTCGAGTACTTGCGCCCGAATGGCAGGAATCGCTTCCGCCGGAACATCGTTTCTATTGGGCCAATCGATGCTGATGGGAAAAGGCTTAATGTGACAAGTGTGCCCCCGCATGGTGACTGTCGAATTTTCTCTGTCGACCCGGGCTTCCATAAAGGAGTCCACGGAATCCAAGAAATTATTGCAGTGATACGGAATATGGAAACCAATGAGATCAGCGCTCAGCATCCCCTTCAGTAGATCCGTTTTCCAAGGGCAGATCCGAATAGACTCAGGGTTAGGCCACGGAATATGCCAAAAGAGGCTCGTGATGGCATCAGGGCGCTTTTTGCGAATCATCTCCGGCAAGCACGCGAAGTGATAGTCTTGAATCAAAGCAATGGGATTAGGCCCTTTCATCTCGTCGGTAAATGCTTGAGCAAACTTTTCGTTCACCGTTACATAGTCTTTCCAATCCTCTTTGCGAAACAAAGGACGCGTGTGAGCGATATGACAAAGTGGCCAAAGCCCCTCGTTAGCAAAGCCATAGTAATAGCCTTCTTCTTCTTCTCGCGTTAACCACACCCGCTTGAGAGCGTATTCCGGATTACCGGGCGGAACTAAAATCACCCCTCGTTTGTCGGCCGTTTCTTTGTCCGCGGTTCCGCTCCCGTGACCAATCCACAATCCCGAGCAGGCCTTTACGATAGGTTCCATCGCCGTAACGAGTCCGCTCGCCGGTCGTAGCACATCTATCTTTTTCCCTTTTCGATTGTGGACATAGGGCTCGCGATTGGCGATTACGCTAATTTGAGAGTTCTCAAAAAGTCGGATGGCTGCTTCGCGAAGTTTTCTTGCATCGGCCAACGGGTTATTGGTTGCCGGGGTCAGCTCCTTTCGGCGACCAAAGTCTTGTAACACGCGGCTCAGGTCTTTAATAAAGGGAGCAAATTCGGGGTTTTCAAAAACACCCGCTACCTT
>JBBQIT010000289.1:0-5915 GCA_038325205.1 Bdellovibrionota bacterium | reverse complement strand
GAAGAGACCGCGCCCGTGACAACGTGGACTTTCGACTCAAGACGAACGCCCGACATTCCTATAGGGTCCCTGACTCCATCTTGGTCATTAATGATAAATTCTTGGGGAATGACGTGCAGGACTTCTCGGTCGAGAGGAATAGCAATCGCTTTGGCAGCGTCCAATGACCGTTCAACGTCGTGCTTGGAAACTTCTTTGTCTTTAATAGCGACGACTCCACTGCTATTGAAGCCTTTGATGTGACCGCCGGCAATGCCAGCGAATACGGTTGAGATCTCAACCCCTGACATCAGTTCAGCGACCTCGACAGCCTTTTTGATGGCTTCGACAGTACTGGGAATATTGACGACAACCCCTTTTCGAATTCCTTGCGAAGGTTGTTTGCCAATGCCGATGATTTCGATGCCGTCTTGGGTTCGAGTTCCCACGACTACACATATCTTAGTCGTACCGAAGTCGATACCGACGATGGCATCAGAATGTTTCATACCCTTCTTGAAGCCAGACATAGACGTTACACCCCAAAGTTTCGTCTTCCCTGAATGGATCTTCCCATCTCGGATCCCGCTCGTGCTTCTGAGAAAACTCCCAACTTCTGGCGTGAAAAACTAAATATTTAAAATGATGAAAAGTTCAGGAAATGCTTGAGACAACTTTAGTTCGAAAGCGAAGCGCTGACAACAGCTTT
Organism: Bdellovibrionota bacterium; assembly: GCA_038325205.1. Lineage (GTDB taxonomy): Bacteria > Bdellovibrionota > FAC87 > UBA2466 > UBA2466 > JBBQIT01. Next base: position 5,227 of record JBBQIT010000289.1, on the reverse strand, counting down.
TTTGGGGATGGTGAGATTGATGCGGTGAATCGAACCGACTTCAGGAGGTGGATTTTGCACGAGAAGCGCAAGCCTTGGAATTTGCGAAGACCAATTTTGAATGTTGAATAAAATCTCAAGTCTCGTCGATGAGAGAAATAGTCTCACGTTGGGATAGGCTCTGAGGCTGACTTCCGAGACATCCATCGATTTTCCAAGACTCTGTTTTACGGACTGCAAAAGTTGAAAAACCTCTCCGATTTTCCATCTTATATCGTCTTCTTGACCGTCAAATGCGATGACAGGAAGATCGTGTCCTTGATTTACCGACGGCTCAACTTTTTCAATTAAATGCCCGTCTCCGTCCATAAAATAAGTTTTTCCGCGCCAGAGGGCTATCGCTTTTGCCGTAACCGATTCCACAGAAATGAAAATGCGATCGGGATATTGTTTTTTTACCGAAACCGTCTTCACCCAAGGTTTTTTTTCTAATGTGCGCAAGATTTGAGAAGCATCAACAACCAAAATGCTTCTGCCTTCAGTGGGAGGAAGCCACTTGACTACTCGTTCCGGGGTTAAAGGCCAAGCAGCTTGGATCACGATGTGATGCACGCGAAGCCATTCCAATTTAGAAAGGTAGCGATCTAATCCAAACGTCTGAGGGTAATAGAGCATCAGGCCTACCAGCGCTAGAAGAGGAAACGAAGCCAGGCGCGTGGGCGTAAAGAATCTTTTTTTAGGTTCTTTCGGCGTCTCTTTTCGAATGGCCATGGTGCTTTTCCCCAAGTCTGAATAACTCTAAGCGGCCTGTGATGCGCTCGCCGTTTGATGACCGAAGATCTCGCGCTCATACTCTTGGGCGATTCTATTTCCATCCAATTTCTTAAAAAGTTGGTGGCGGAATTCAGCAGCCATAGCGATTCGAAGGCTGGGGTTGTCGAGTAAGCGAACCACCAATTCCCCCATCGGCTTGGTTTCATTCACGGGAACCACGAAACCGGTTTTACCATCTTGAATAATGGTGTCGATCCCAGGCAGTTCCGTTGATACCGCAGTAACTCCTGCGGCGGCTCCAAAGATGAGGGGGAGAAAATGATCATTTCTCAAGGGAGCGTAGAGCAAGATATCCAACGCCGAAATTTCTTCGCTGCGAACGGTTTGGACCAAAGTGACATTGTCCTTCAGCCCCAAGTCAGTAACGATGCGAGCCAGGTGCGGCTGCAAAGCCCCGGTTCCCAGAATTTGAAATTTAGCCGTCGGACGCTGACGAACGACATAGTGAGCGATATTTAATATGAAATTGAAATTGGTCTCTTGTTCGAAAGCTCCAAACGCTCCGATGACGATAGGCCCTTTTGCCACGTGCTTCGTAAAAGCTGCCGTCGGAGGAGCGCCACATAAGGGAAGATAGACGATCTGATCTTTTCTAAGCCCTTCGAGCTCCGAGAAGAAACGAAAGTTAATGGGGCTGTGCGCAAAGAGTTTCACGTTGGAGAACTCAGCAGGGCGTAGATTTCTCCACAAGAGGGTGAAGAGGTTGCGCGAATCAGGCGACAATCCGAAGACCGAAGCATAAACCGATTGCCCCGGCTTATTTCGTAGCTTTCTCACGGCCTTTTTCCAGTTCTTCGCCAAAACCCAAATTGCCCCTGTCCCATCAGGGATAGGATGGTTGGATTCGATCTCATGCACGGTGCAAATCTGCTTCAGCGCGTTAATAATAGGTCTTACGCCATCTCGCTCCCACGGCTTTAAATCGGGGAAATACACACAAGTGAGTTCTTTTCCAGTGGATGGCATGGGTTGTTTTCCGTGAACGATAGATGCGCTGAGTCGGGACGAGGAAACCGCTTTAATCAGGGGATCCTTCGCTACGCTCAGGATAAGAACGAATCGCCGCGCGATTCGTTCTTATTATACCGTCTTTTCGTTGATGAAGTCGATGAGACGTCGCAAACTTGCCACATCTTTTCTGTCGGCTTTGAAGACGAGACGTGGGAATTTTTCAAGTTCGGGCTCATTTCCCTCTTCTGCAAGAGGACCGCTGATTTCAAACTTCCCGTCCATCGACTGCTTATGAAACTTCTCATGAAGCTGCTTTAAGACCGCTGCCGAAGGCTTCTTTTTCAAACGCATGACTACTTCGTCTTTCACAAAGCGCATGGAATGAAACACGCTATAAAACTTATCGATCTCTTCGAGGGCGGACTCCGCCGTGTTGCAAATTTTGTAGAGAGCACTATCACTGGGAGAGATATAGCCGCGCGAAAGGACCACTTTTTCAAGGAAAGTGACGAAGGCCGTCCAAAAGCCGTAGCCTTTGGGTTCGACAAAAACGACGGGGAACAGATTGCTCTTACCCGTCTGCAACAAGGTCAAAACTTCGAAAGCTTCGTCGAAAGTCCCAAATCCGCCGGGAAAAAAGGTAAAAGCAGCCGCTTCTTTGACGAGAAATAGTTTTCTCGTGAAGAAGTACTTGTAGTTGATCAGCATGCTCTTGGGATCGATGAAGGGATTGGGAGTCTGCTCGAAAGGCAGCCGAATATTCAACCCAAACCCACCCTTTTCGGCCCCTTCGTTACCCGCCGCCATGATACCGGGCCCTCCGCCGGTAATAACCATGTATTTTTTCTTAACCGCCAAAACGGCAAAATCTTTGGCCAGCTTGTAACACGGATCTTTAATAGGGGTCCGAGCGGAGCCGAAAATCGTAATTTTGGGAGTATGCCGATGCGGATAAAACAATTTGAAGGAAAATCTGAGCTCTTTGAGGACCGAAGAGGTGATCTTTAGGTTCAAGGTCCCAGGATTCTCTTTTGCGAGCTTTAAAGCCGACTTGAAAATCTCGTTGAGCAAGTAAAGCCGGTTAGGCTTGTGATCCTTGGCGGCAGAGGCCAAAAGCTTCTCTAATTCCGCCCATTCGGTCTTTATCTCTGTCGACGCAGTAATTTCTGTCGTTTCATCCATGGATTTCGATTTGCCTGCTTGGCGTCTTTCCTGTTTAATTTAACCGTGGCAATCCAAAGTAAACAAACAGCAAAAGACAGTTCCGGACAACCCTCCAAGAAGACGCTTCAAGTTGTCCAACTGGTTCTGACGGTACTCGGTATTGCACTAAGCGTCTACCTGCTCGTTCAGCATACCCGACTAAAAAGCGGAATCCAAGAAGGTCAAAGCTTCTGCTCCTTCGGCAAATACGCCGACTGCGATGCGGTTAATGCTAGCGACTTCGCTGAAGTAGGCGGAATTCCTATCGCAAGTTTCGGTGCCGTTTTCTTCTTTCTCCTCTTTATGGGAGCGGTCCTCAGCTGGCCGAAAGGGCCGTCTTTTGAAAGATGGCAAAGGTACATAGCCTGGTTGTGTGTCGTTGGGTTGGTTATCGATCTTTTCCTCTTTGGGGTTCAAACCTTTGAGTTACACACGTATTGCTTGCTTTGCCTGACCTCCTATCTTGTCACGATAGGTGTCTTTATTATTGCTGGCTTCATGCTCAACCGAGGCGCCGGATTTAAGAAGCTTTATCTTGCCGCCCTCCTTCGTCCGCTTGCTTCCAACGCAAAAATTTCGTCGGGGGCTTCGGCCGTTTTGATCATCTCTATGGTCGCCTTCGGATGGGCGATTGCGATGCTGCCCGCTAATATTCGGCTAAAGTCGGAATCCTACAAAGTAGTGAACGACGCCGTCGAACAGTTCTTTGTGAAATGGCGAGATCTTCCCATTAAGAAAATCCCGGTGAAGCCAGGGGATGGAACCTTCGGAAACTCTGCCTCCAAAGTCCAGATCGTAGAGTTCAGCGATTTTCAGTGCCCTTTCTGCAAACGCACCGCTTTTACCATGCACACGCTTTTGAACTCGTTAGGCAATCGAGTCTTTTTCGTCTTCAAGAACTATCCGCTAGATAACGCCTGCAATCCTAAAGTGACTTATCAGATGCATCTTTATGCCTGTAAGCTAGCGAAACTTGCGTATTGCTCCGCCCAAAAAGGAAAATTCTGGAATTTCCACGATGCCGTGTTCCTAAATTGGGATACCGAAAAAGAATTAGTAAAGCCGCCCGAGAAAGGAAATGACCCACTCTCCAACGCCGTTACTAAAGGGCCGTTATCGTCGGTCTTTACGGAAGGCGAATATAAAAAGTGTCTTAGCAATCCCGCCGCGGAAGCGAGCATTGGCCAAGATTTGAATTTAGGAACTTCTTTTGGGATTACCGGAACCCCGACCATTTTCATTAATGGAAAACAGGTTACGATTCCGATGAGCGTCGAAAATCTAAAGCGTTTGATTGAGATCGAAGAGACGTTGTAATCCCTCGCCGTATTCTACCTCCACACTCTCTGCAAACATTTCGGGTTCTTTCTTAATAATGGCGGCGATCGGATGCTTCCGCGCGAAGTAGAAAGCTGCCCTATTCATTCCATTCGCCGCCTTGGAAGCGCCTTGGGCAGAATAACTTTCTTAGTCCTATTAGGCTCGTAGGCCCAAGTCGCCTACTTGGGGAGGAAGAAAAACTTCTATGGTGGTTCATGGTATTTCTTCCCAGCTTTCTTTCTGCCTCAAGTTGATTGTGCGCTCGGCAAAGCAGTCGTCGATTGGAGGCTAAATCAGATCTTCCCCCTAGCGCATAAGGCCAGCGATGGTCTAGTTGTAACCCCCAGGTTGACTCACATCGCTTTCCTTCGGGGCTTTGATAAGTACATCTAGCCTCATCTCTTTGGGTAACCTCTCGTTTTACTGCGACCGGCGTATACCGGGTGTGCTTAACGATTTCGGGTTTCTTAATTTTGCGAGTCTCCTTTTGGATTTTTTCCTCTTGGGCCTTTAAGTAAAATCCATATACTTCCGCTTCAATATCTTCCAGCCGTCCTTGTGGGTATTTATGAGCTAAGAGGTCTTTCACCTTTTGCATTTGCTTCACCAGGGAATCATTGGCGACATAGCTTATTCGTACCCGCGACACTTCCTTTTCAATGGGACGAGTCATTTCCAAAGTGGAAGAAGTCGCCTTCTCCGGAGAAGGTTCTTGGACAATCACTCTGGCAATGGGAGTGATGGAATCTCTTGGCTCTGATTTTGGAACGAAACGGCATTTTATCTCTTCCACTCGATATCGGCCCAATCCTTGAGCCTCCTGGAATAATGCTTCGGCATTCGCCGAGGTCAAGCAGGGAGCTAAGATAGTGATATTAGTCATTGTGATTTTATTATTTTCTAGTAGCTCCAAGACAAAGGAGAATTTTTGAATCACCCG
>JBBQIT010000288.1:0-5925 GCA_038325205.1 Bdellovibrionota bacterium | reverse complement strand
CACCGTGGCTACACCGAAAATCAGTGCCAAAGACATAGGGCGAATCTCAATCGGAATGCTTCGATCGTAGTAAAAAGCGGGTAGTTGGAACGTCGAAAAATAGCGCAAATAACATAGGATAAGCGTGGTCAATACCGCTCCAAGGACTAGGCCTACTCCGCCAAGGAACACGCCTTGCCAGATAAAGAGGTTTCTCACCTGCGATTTAGAGGCTCCCAGGGCGCGCAAGATCCCAATATTTTTTCGCTTGTGATTTACGTGCATCATAAGCGTGATAACGATGTTCATCACAGCGATAAGAATCGCAAAGCTAAGAATGGTGAACATGGAATACTGTTCTAGTTTCAATGAATGAAAGAGCGCAGAGTTGAATTCGGTCCAGCTCTGAACCATCCACTCGCCTGGTACCATCTTAGCTATCGTGGATTGAAGTTTTTCCCCTTCTTCCGCAGTAGTCGCCCAAAGATGCCATCCGGAGATGGTCTGCCCTTTTTTCAACAGATATTGAGCGTCCGTCAGCTCCATAAAAATATACTGTTCGTCAAAATCGTAGTGGCCAGATTTATACAGCCCGGACACTTCAAAAGTCTCCGATTGAGGGACCGCACCCATCGCTCCAGTTCGCTCCAGTGGCGACAAAATGCGGACTTGGCTATCGACGTCAGAATCCAAACGGTAAGCGAGTTCGGAACCGATCACGAGTTGAGGAAGCTTCGCGGATTTCGCGGGCTTTTTACCTTCAACAAGCTTATCTCCCATAGCAACGAACTCTTCAGGCGGAACGCCCCAGATCACAGCTCCAATAGCACGCCTATCGGATTGGACGATCATCTCGCTTTCCAAATAAGGGACCGCACGCGTGATGCCTGAAACGGCTGCGAACTTTTTAGTCCAAGCCTCGTAGTCTGGAATGGTCTGGTTGCTCTGAACAGGCTTAACCATGAGATGCGGGTAAGCCGTGAGCACTCGATCTCTTAAGGTAGATTCAAATCCATACATGACGGCAAGCAAAGAACTCATGGCGCCAACGCCTACGCCAATCGCCAGCCAGGCAAAGAAAGTCATGCTGCTAAAGGTTCCCTTTTCGGTTCCTTTCAACATGAATCGCCAAGCCACGGAACGCACAAAGTTCATGAGTACTTCCTATTGAAATTCCTGAGGCTCACCGCTGTTGTCGGGTGGCGGCGGAGGGGGTGGAGGAGGCGCGAACTCCTCATCTTGCTGTTGACTGCCCTGATCGGGGAATACTGGAGGAGGCACATTGTCGTTCTGTCCCCCATCGGGCTGAAAGCCCCCTGTATTTCCGTCCCAAATGTTATTGGAAGGAGGGGGAGGGGGTGGATAAAAATTATCGTTGGTTTGAGGAGGCGTATATTCGTTCGCCGGCGGCTGATAGCTATTAATTCCGGGTTGCGGAGTCGGCTGAGGAAGCACGGTAGTTTTAGGAGCGGTTGGTGCTTTCGGAGATACGTCCCCGTCCAAAGGCCCTGAACTGCTCGGAATCGAAGGAGAATTATCGTGAGGGACCTCGATCGTATCGGGCGAAGTCGGCCTTTGAATTACCTTAGCGGGCTTTTCAGCGCCCTCAACGTCAGGCTTTCGCTTCGACCACATGAAGGCAGCAGCTATCGTCGCTAAGAATAAAATAGGCCAAATCCAACGGCTCATCCCTCCATTCTCGACGAATCCTCCAAGAATGACAAGAAGCGCCCAAAAGATTAGACAATTCTCGAGACTTAGAACGCAGGTTTAGAGAAAAAGAGAGTGTTTTCACTCTTTTGCTAAAGCGGACGTTCTGCTAAAAGGATCGGACTATGCAAAAGACGCCAACTGCCACCCACCGGCCGGGACCTCAGGTCACGGAAGAAACTCCTGCAATCCATTGGGCCGATCACGCGGCCGCCGAGTTAACCGAAAAACACCCTGAGCAAACCCGTTTTGTGTGCGCTTCGGGAATCTCTCCCAGTGGAATGGTGCACATCGGAAATTTCCGCGAAGTGATCACAGTAGCTTTTGTGGTTCAAGCGCTTAAAGATAGAGGCAAAAGTGTCAGATTTATCTATAGCTGGGATGACTACGACGCTTTCCGAAAGGTACCCGTAAATCTTCCTGAAAAAGAGATGCTGGAGAAAAACCTCCGTAAGCCCCTCTCTTTAGTTCCGGATCCCTATGGAAAAGCGGCTTCCTATGCGGCTCATTTTGAGCAGGAGTTCGAAACGAGTTTAAAACAGACAGAGATCCACCCCGAGTTTATCCGTCAAAATGAGCCTTATCGCGCCGGTACCTACGCTCAGGGCATCAAAGACGCCGTAGCCAACGAAAAAGCGATTATTGAGGTCTTAAATCGATCCCGAACCGAACCGCTTCCTAGCAGCTGGACTTGTCTCAGCATCTTTTGCAAAGAGTGCCACCGAGATGCGACGGAGCTCATTAAGTTTGAAGCGCCTTCGACGGTTAAGTACAAATGCAAACCCTGCAAAAAGGAATTTGAAGTCTCTATCGATGAGCCCGAAGCCGGAGTGAAATTACTTTGGCGAGTAGACTGGCCAATGCGCTGGGCGAAAGAGAAAGTGGACTTCGAGCCAGGTGGAAAAGATCACTCTTCGCAAGGTGGCTCTTACGATACTGGTTGCGAGATTGTTCGCGCTGTTTGGAAAAGAGAACCTCCCCTCTACGTCCAATACGACTTCGTATTGGCAAAGGGCTTGGGCTCTAAGCTGTCTTCCTCGTCGGGAAATTTAATCACTTTAGATGAAGCACTCGAGATTTATGAACCGGCGGTCCTTCGTTGGATCTTTGCCAGTCGTAAGCCCAATCTTGATTTCTCTATCGCTTTCGACCTCGACGTCTTAAAAACTTACGATGATTTCGATAGAACGACTCGTATTGCTTTGAAACAAGAACAGGCCGAAGAAAAAAAGTTTAATTACGAAAAGCGCATTTACGATTTCTCAAAGACCTCGATCTATCCGAGCTCCAAGAATCCGATCGATACGTTTGCGCAGTTTCCGTTCCGCCATCTCTGCAACATTTTGCAAATTCATCAAGGCGATATCGAGAAGACGAAAAGTTTCTACGCCGCTTCTCTCAAAACAAAAGAAGACCAAGCACGTTTTGAATCTCGAGCCACTCGCGCCTGGAAGTGGATTACGGAGTTTGCTCCGCCCGAATTTAAGTTCTCATTGCGCACGGAAGCCAATCCGGCTTCGACTACGAAATTCCCGGCAGCTGTCGGCGAATTGGTAACGCTTTTGAAAACCCCGGGCACGGAAGGGCTTTCAGAAGATGATCTGGCCGGGAAAATCTTCACCATCATGAAGAGCAACCAGATCGAACCCAAAGCCTTCTTCCAGGAGGTCTATACGATCTTAGTTTCCAAAACGAGCGGACCCAAGCTCGCGTCGTTTTTGTTAGCTTTGGGAACCGAGCGTGCTGCGAAGATGATTGAGAAGTCGCTCTAGACTAGACGCTACGAGTCATGCTCTCTTGAATAAACTTTGTCGGCACCGCACCACTTAATAAAGTTCGTGGTTCCTCTGCCGATAAGATCGCATGCGATTCAAAATACTTATCGTCTGTTTCGTACTATGTGCATCCCTTCTTGCGATAGATAATCCAGTCATCCCACAAGCCGAGCTCACGAAGCTTCAGACCGAGTGTACCGAGAAAAACTTTGAGAGTTGTTATTATCTCGGATTGATCCGCGACCGGAGCGGCAAAAAAGACGTGGCGATGGAGCTGTACGATACGGCCTGCAAAAATGGATTTGGCGATGCTTGCGTGGAAAAAGCCAAGACCTCCCGGAATGCCAATTCTGGAGAAGGAAGTGCCTACTTGCGCGCTAAGTTCCGAACGCTATCGAATGGGCTGAGGGTTGGCCTCATCTCCAGCAAACTGACCAAGCAGGTTGACCTTTTCCTACAGGTCGACGCCGGAACGGAAGACGAGAGACCCGGCGAGTTTGGATTAGCGTGGGTAACCCAAAACGCCATCTTTCAAGACCCTCTGATGGCCCGCGAAAGTTATCTGGACGAACTCAAGCGGCACTATGTCGATCTCCGAGGATACACTGATCGTTATGAAACTTACTTCGAAGCGAAACTTCCAGATTCCTATTTGAGTTGGTTTGTCACCCGCCTCACCAGTCTTTTTGGGTCGCGAAACTTCAACCAAACAATGATTGAGAAGTCAGCCGAAAATATGACGGCGCTAGGATTGGCAGGGATAGGTTTTGGTCGTGGTGGCGCCGAAGCAAAAGACCACGACTTTAATAAAAGTGAGTTCGGACTCAGCGGACCAGCTTTCTCGCTCCAGAGAATTTTAGGTTGGGGCACTTCACGAGATGCAATCCAAGTTCAGAGTTTTTTCGGGCGTTATTACCATCCAAAGAATATGCGCTTGTTTGTGGTAGGAAATTTCGATGAAGAAGAACTTTTTCGATCTCTGGAATCTAATTTAAAGGCACTCTCTTCCGAGGGGAAAGAAACACGGCGAGAACAAGAGCCAATACTAAGAGATCTTCCTTATGAAAAATCGGTCATTTCTTCCCGGTCACCTTACCTTACCATAGGAACAAAGTTATGGAAGTTGGAGCCTAGAGAGGCAATTTCCGTGATCGCTTATTTGGATCACCTCGAGTCGAAAATCACAGGTTCACTCCATTCTGAGCAACCTCATACCTATACCGTTAGCAAAAACTGGGAAGTTGGCACTAGAAATTTCGGGAAAGCTACGGTTACCTTTGATACCACCGATGAGAGTTTTGACTCAAATCTGCAAACTGTCCAACACTGGATCGACGCTGAAACCCAACAAGGACATCTCTCCACAACCCAGCTGAGAGAAATCCGAGATGATTATTTGTCGAAGCTGGGGAGCTCAGCGCAAGATTTGACAAGTCTCATGGGAGCGCTTCGTTGGCTGGCATATTTTGAAGACACTACACATACTGACATTTCTCCGTTGCAATGGCTGAAGGAAACTACTCCGGAACAGATGAAAGTGGCACTTCAGAAAGCATTTAATCCCAGGCGACGAATTGAGATTCGGTACTATCCTCCCATTTTTTTTCCCTTCGACACCGTGGGTTTGTTCTTCCTCTCCATTTTTTTCGCGTCGCTTTTCTGCAAATGGTGGATAAAAGGAAAACGCGATCTCCCAGTTACTCATTTTCGAATCGCTCCCTCCCTAATCGGTAGGTTGGCCTATTTTTCTTTCCTCGTAGTTTCATTCGTACTTTTTTCTGAAACACAAAAAGACCTTTGGCTACTGGGGCGAAGCACTCCCTCATTCATCATGAGTCGATTTGGCTATCACTATTTGTACCTTCCCTTGTATTCGTTCTCCTTTTTCTTTCTCCTTTTCTATGCTTCGAGCTTTATCTTGAAATCATTTTGGATTGAGGGAGACCGAATGGTCTTTCGTGGCAACCTTGGCCGTAGAAAGGAAGTTCCCTTCACCGACATCTCAGAAATCGACGTCTGTGGTCCTTTCGCTTTTTCCCGCGTGAATCCTAGACATCTCCGACCTTTTTTTCTCTCATTCCGTTTTAGCAAGGGAGTTCGACTCCAACTGAAATCGGGAAAGATGTACTTCATCGGAGTAAATAGCCCCGAGGAGATTGCGGGGTTGTTGAAAAAGCCCGAAAGGAGTGCCGCATGATAAAAATAGTTATTGTGATGTCTTTTTGCGTCGTTGGGACTTTCCTCCGAGCTGAGTCAGCCAAAAATCATTTAAAGATTGGAAAGGAAGCTGCGTTCAAAGGGACGAGGGAAATTGCTCTAGTCGTATCCACTCAGTGACGCCCGCCTAGCGAAAAAATAAAAAAGAGCGAGAATCGGTTTTCGAAAGGAGACCCGATGGAAATTAGTAAAATTCGAGAGTCGATAAGCGTATTGCCCCGCGCAAGCAACGGGAAGTTGCTGC
>JBBQIT010000287.1:0-5939 GCA_038325205.1 Bdellovibrionota bacterium | reverse complement strand
TGACTCACTGGCGGTCTCCTGAAAAAACTCACCAAGGGATCTACCATAATCTAATCGAAGATAGGACACGCCTTTTGACAATCTCCTGAATTTGATTCACTTTCCTGTGACACAACAGCCACAGGAGATATCCAAATGAAGTTTATGACCTTTTTTACCGCAGTGCTTTTCGCTCTCGTGTCCGGCAATGTCTTGGCCGCCGTTAAGACCTATCAAGTCAGTGGCCCGGTTCTCGAAGTGAAGGACGACTCGCTTGTCGTTCAAAAGGGAAAAGAGAAATGGGAAATCCAGAAAGACACTGCCACTAAAATCTCGGGCGACGTTAAGGTCGGCGAGAAGGTGAGCATCGAGTATAAGATGACGGCGACGACGATCGAAGCCAAAGCCGCAAAAACGGAAAAAAAGAAGTAAGAAACTGAATAAGGGGGTTTCGATGAAAACAACATCTGCTTTAGTATGGTTGATAGCACCACTGTGTTTACTGAGCTGCTCGGATAAAAAATTGGCGCCGCTAACCGAAGCGCAAAAAGCACAATTCCAAAGAACCATCACGTCGCTAGCGGCGATTCCTCAGGCCGTATCGGCAACCAAGACTGCCCAAGCCGCCGGAGTGAACCGAAACCGCATCCGTCGCCGCAATGTGGCTCCGAATCCTAATGGCAATCAGGACGAGATAGCGCTTTCCTTGGAGCAGCGACTTGGGCTTTTCGTACAAAACGGGGTTTGCACGGTTGAACTCAATAATCCTTCTGGGTTCCAGGCGCCCACCCCGGGTGCGATTCCCACAATTCCCACTTCGTTGAACATTAAGATGATCGTCAGCGGAGCTCAGTGCCCGATCCAGATGAATTTTTTCGTCGCCATGAACTCTGACCCCGCCTCTCGTCAGATCACAGGATCATTCGGCTGGGCCTACAGCGCCAAGTCTCAGTTTCTTGCTTCTGACAATGAAATCGATTCCATCGATTGGAAAGGGACTTTCGGCGGGACTATGGATGGCGGCGGAAGTGGTCAGCTCAGGTTCACTTCGAATGGAACCGCCCATTCTAAAGGGGACGGCAGCTTGAATATTTACGCGAACCTTGATGCTGCCGGGTCAGCTTCCGGGGGCACCATGACGGCCGCTTTTGGAATCAAATATCCCGGTTTCACGGGTGAATTCTCTGCGATGGTGGCAGCCACTGGCTCTGGCCAACCGCAGCTTCAGTTCGCCCTTAACGGTCAACCCATAACGCCTCAAGAAGCCCAGAAGTTCTTCCAGGGAGCTTTAGGTGGGGCACAAAGCCAAGGCGCGACACCGCCGCCGCCACAACCAGTGGTACCGGCGCCGCCCGTGAACGCTCCTGCCGATCCGAATCCGCCTGCGAATCGGATTTTGAAAACGATTCTTTTCGTGTCGTAACATCGGCAGAATTTTATTTCCTAAAGCGCCCGTTAATTTTTGATTAACGGGCGCTTTTTTATTGCCCGGAGTTACGCAAACGAATCTCCTCCAGAATTCTGGTATGCTTGATCTATGAAAAAACTAATTGGATTGGGCTTACTTCTCCTTCTTATCTCCCTCCCCGCTTGTCTCGAGATAGAGGAGACGGTGAGCGTCTACTTAGGTCCTAAAGAAAAAATGGATTTTGTGGCCTTCCTAGACGACATCCATTCCAATGAGGGAAGCCCAACCAAAAAATCCCAAGAGGAGAAAGATTTTCTCCGAGACTTTCGAGCTGGAAAATTCCTTAAACCAAATCTCGTCAAGAGCGGAGCAAAAAATGTGGTGTTCTCCCTTACGCGCCGGGAGGTCCCTTTTTCGGCAGTGGTTTCTGGACAATACGATTCGATGGAAGCCTTTTGGAAAAATTTCGACTTTAACGACAAGCCCCAAGGAAAAAAAGTGCAGTTGACCCGAAAGGGTGACACGCACACGCTTACCTTCAGCTTCCCGGGCGGTGCTCCCCCGTTAAATCAAATAGCTTCAGCCTCTCGAAATGATTTTCCCAAGCATTTAAGAATTATTCTTTCGTTGGGCCGTTTTACTTCCGCCGAAGGCTTTGTGAAGAGCGAGGATGGCAGGGTCTGTACTGTGGATGAAGCTCGTTACTTAGAGCAAATTCGTAAGGGAACTCCCTTTCAAATGTCGTTATCCTGGTGAGTCTCATCTTCGGGCACGCAACACATCATTAGTTACGCAAGTATTCCGTGATATAGGCAGCGTAGGCTTCGCAAACTTCCACAGGTAAAGACCGAAAGCCAGAAACGGTTCCTCGACATAGCATCGAGCCACAACCGCAAGCTTTCATGAATCGGATCCTATGTTCAAAAGTTTCGTAATCCAGCGTTAGCTCGTCGCCCGAACGGATAGCTCTGAGGGCGTGGAGAGCGATTCGGCTCGCTCCGCGCGGAATAATGAGTCCGCAGTTCGCAGATAACAAAGGTACGGAATAGAAGTATCCGCTAGGACAACGGCGTCACTCTCCCTTTGGGTTCAAAGAGAGAGTGACCCATTTTTTTAGCTATCGATTTCGCAGGAGGCGCTGTTTTTCTGAGATTCTTTGGAGTGAGGCGATACCGCTTTAGGTTTGCCTTTGGTGTTCTTCGCTCGCTTCGTCAAACTCACGCTATCGAAGGCGTCGTCCTCGTGAATAAGGGTCAGCTTTCCAAGCCCCTTAATGTAAATGGTATGAGAGAAGGAGCCATCAGCATCCTCCTTGCCGTACTCGGTAATCGAAGAGTCTCCTGGCACCGAGAGTGAAAGATCTTTTTTGCCGTTGTTGTCTTCCGAGTGCAAGGTCAACTCCAGCGCTCTGTCCTTCATTCTGTATTCCAGGGCGCAATCATTATCCCCGGAATCAATAGCACCCCAGACAGTGCCCTCGAGTTCCTTGAACAGGTCGGCTACCGATAGCGAGCGCTTGACGGCAAACGCAGGGCTAGACCCTAAAATAAACGTCAAACCAATTCCAATTAACGATAAGTGTTTTAGAAACATATAAGACACCCCTTTTTTTTATCCTTCGTAAAGGAACTTTATACTGCTGCCTATCCCACCCCTATCTCCGTAGGTCAAGAAGTAGAGAAAGGGCGCAGAATTCTATGTTTAAGGCGCGCCCGTTAATTTCTGCCTACCGGGCGCTTTTTTATGCCTGCCTTTGCTGTTCCATTTGCGGACTGTTGCCTTTTAGTTTGGCGCGTGTTTTACCAGAACGTGACATCCCGCACTATGTCGCGGGTTAGTTACAATTTAATGGTTTGTCTCGAGCCGTCTTCGGTGAGGGACAGAGGGACTCTTCCGGAAACATGGCCGGAAGCTGGTTCTGATTCATGGTTTTGGGGGATAAATGAAATTCATGCCTTTGATGGCTGCGGCCATCTTCGTCTTTAGTCCATTCATTCAAAATTTAGAAGCTTCTACGGTGACGCCGAAAGGCGATGCGGTGGCCACGCTTAAGTCAGGCGCGGTATCCGTTCCGGTCTACAAGAATGTAGATCTGACGTTGGATGGCGCAACGGCGGCCACTCCCTTATTTCTTACGGGTGACGGAATCCGTGTGAAAACGATTTTGTTCGATTTCAATGTCTATACGGCGGTGAACTATATATCTACCGATCCCAGTTCGATTGACGCCCGCCAAGACAAGAACAAGATCTTGGATGCCGTTCGCAATTCACCGGTAAAGCTTCTCGAGATGACCATGCTCACCGATTTGAGCGCCGCTGATATTCGCAGCGCCTTCAAAGAGGCACTTCGAGACAACGCAGTGGATGTCGCGGCACCCGCTGTCGCAGGTCTTCTTAAAGCCATTAACTTTCCATTTCCCACCGGACAAAAAATTTCGATTATCGGTTTCGCCAAAGCGGATGGAACTGAAGTGGTTCAGGTGGAACTTCCCGGACAGCCAGCTATCGTCGCCAGTGGGGCGAATTTGGCTAGCGATTTCTGGAAAGTCTGGTTCGCAAAACCGGCGGATGACAACTTAGCTAAGCTTCAAGATCAGCTCATCAATCAAATCGTAAAATCGGAGGACTAATGAAAAGGTTTGTAAAACTTTTCGTTTTAAGTGTGACGTGTGTTTTAACGACGACGCTAGTGGGCGGCTGTGGCATTCAAACAGCCACGGAAGACACTAGAGATTTGGTCAGAAACAGTAATGTTACTCAAACGGCCATTCTCGACGGGATCAATAAGACTCTAGATGCGACTAACCAAATGCGGGGTTCAGTACATCTTCAGATCTTAACGCTCGCCCTGCAAAATATGACGGCTGCCGAGAACACGGTGTTCTTGAATCCTCCGACTCTTATGATGCCCTATGCAGAGGCCTTCGCGGCCGAAGCGACTCCTGACGAATTGGCCAAAGCGTCGTACGTGCTCTTAAACACGGCTTTGCTGCCAGCCCAAGGGGAAGAGACGGCTCAGCAGAAACAGACCCGGATTGTGAGCTACGCGGCCTTCATTACGCTTGCGGGATTAACGGCTAAACCAAAGTTCGATGAACTTCTCTCCACCCAGATCGACAAGGGCGGACGATACATCGACGTCGCCGGTGCCATGGCAGCAGCCCGTTATGGATTTCTCCGAGACGTACTCTTCAACCCGCTCGTTCAGCGAAGTCAAACCCTAACCAAGGGAAGCCTTGCTGAAGCGGTAGATCGCTTCGACGCCATGAAGGCGTTGGTGACGTTGCCTTATGCTGCTAAGCTCGGATTCACGAGTCCATTGAAAACGAAAGTCAGCATCGACTCCATTGATAAGTTGAGAAACCTTGGCGCGGATACGATTGATGCGTTTAAAGCGGGATTGCCTGCGGACACGTATGCGCAAAATCAAGCGCTACTGAATCAATTCGTTATTCCTTAAGGCTGGTTTTTAGTGAAGGGGGATCGAGACAGATTGTGAATTCACATGGCACCGATCGCCGGAAACTACGATATTAGAAACCACCGCAGTTTGCAGATTGGGGTGCGTCACGGTGACTTGATAAGTCCCCGGGCGCTCTCCTGCTGCAGGGATAGATAGCACTCCATTCACGCTATACCCGTCAGAGGCGGTTTTAATTTCTTGGTAACTTCCGTCTTGAATCGAAACGCGAAGTTGAGAGACGTTGATTCCGCTCGGAACGGAAAGTTGAAGCGCTAATCCGTAAGTATAGATCGTGTTGCAGATTCCACGAGATCCATCACCGGCTTCATTTCCAAGAGACGACGCTGTCTTACCGCAAGCGGCAATCCAGAGCATCGAAAGAGCTAAAAGTAATGTGGATAAGGTGGAACGCATAACCTATGGAAATGCAAAGGATGGTCCAAGAATTCAAGGCTAGCGAGAGGGGTAGGATGGATCCTTTGTGGACAGCCGAACTGCTGAAAATAGCTAAGAGCCGAAAACTCTTACAGAAAGGCCGTCCACAAAGTAATCAAATTAAATAATTTCCGTAAACTACTGAATTATAAAGAACTTTATCCTATCGGATACGATATTCAGCATCGAGCTTTTGGATGCGATCCGTGATCTGGGCGTCCGTTAATCCTTCGCTCGTGATATCTAACGAATCCACAAAAGACTTCGGTGGAACTTTGTTCATGATGAGACTCGTATTGTACGCACCCGTCGTCACAGGATGGTGACCACCCTCTTCGAGCGTTTTGCGTTTCGTGTAAGTTTCGATCTCGCCCAGGGCCAAAAACCCATCTTTCACTCCGTCGACTTCGCCATCAGCGTAACCGATAAGTGATTTCCACAAGGAGTATCCGAAGGCGCTGCCGGCACTTCCATCGACTCCCGCTGTCTCATCGGGATCCGTACCGGGGCCTGTGCTGGAATTTTCCGAAGTCTTGCTCGAAGCAAATACAAACAGAGTTCTTCCATCCGCTTGCCAATTTTGCCAAACCGATTTCTTGGCATTGAAAGAATCAATGAGTCCGCCAGATTCACAGGCCATGGTGAAGACGAT
>JBBQIT010000286.1:0-5970 GCA_038325205.1 Bdellovibrionota bacterium | reverse complement strand
GTTTTAAGTGCGGATCAAAGCAAGCCCTTTAGCTTAGTCACTTTTCACTTGGGAACAGGTAATGGCGAGTACCGACCCATTCCTGACGTAGTTGCGGATAAACAAAGTCTTGGGATTTTTGCTAGTGCAGGAGCTCGAATTTTCGAACCTCTGTCAGTCATTGTGAACTGGACGGGGTCTAATCTCGCTACCGGCGTCTCGGTGGCACCGTTTAGAAGATTTCCTATCGTAGCAGCAGCTTCGCTAATAGGATGGACGCACCCGGGTGGCCAACAGCTCCGAGGCGTTTTCTCAGTGGCTTACGCCGATTCCGTATTAGCAGATACGTTCCCTATCAATATCTTTAAGTAAGCTTAGCGACTTCTGGCTAAGCTTTTCATTAAAAGATTTTCATCCTTCGGGCCTTCTAGTCTCTGGCATTCCTTCTCGCCAGCCTGACGAAGCCCTTTTGACTTCACTTCATAACATTGCACGAAAACGCGCATCGCGGGTGACGTGTCTTCAACCACGGCAGAAAGACCGAGGGAGTTCTTATGAGAAGCTATATAGCTGCTGATGGGAACACCGTGAACTACCTTCTCGGCTTTCGCACGTGATTTAGAATCTATTACTGAGCTTTGGGAAACTGATTCTTTTCCCGGATAGATCGAATTGAGGTTTTGAGCTTGTTCAGAGTCGCTCGAAGATCCTTCATCCGATCCAGCACTCGAAGTTTCGAAATCGTGCTGATTACTTGTTCTTTCATTATTCACCCCTGGATTGTTTTTAGAGAAATTTTTACGACCTCTTCCAGCTTGCGCAGTAAGAGATGGCAGTGAAGGCTCGTGTTGATATTTTTTGAATTCGGCCAGGCCCAAGGCAATGACCCCGAGTATGGCAACCATTATGAGTGTATCTCGCATGAACTTCTCCCCCGTTCTACCGACGGGGCGATAGTGCAAGCGTTAAGCCAGTGGCAAACAAAGCTACACAGTAGAAAAAAGGTGCCGTGGATGGGCCCTTTACGGCGAAGTGGTGTCGAGCTTGGTCACCCTTAGGTCGAAAAGGTATTCGTTACCTTTTCGACCTCCGAACTTCGCTAGACGTTAGCGGGGAAGCGTCCTCGCTCTAGTCGCTAGAACTGGATTCGGAGCTTATTTTTCTTATTTTGTTTTAGGTCCGTCAGCTGCAGCCCCAGCCGAAGCTGGACCGGCTGTGACTGGGGTAATGAAGGGAACCAGCCCATCGTTTCCAATGAGATCGATATTTACCTGAACCACCTTCGCCACTCGGAATTTCATTCCGTCTGGAATAATGATCCCAAAGTTTGCTAGATCCAAATCGAAGCTTGAACTGATGCGGATGAGATTTCCCGAAAGGCGGCTTCCTGTCTTATCTGACTGTTTGAAATAGGTCAGCTTCACCAAAATCGGCTGAACTCGATTCTGGCCTTTGATGCTAAAGGTGCCTTCCATCCGAACTACGGTCGGTTGCTGATCGAGCAATCTAGTAGCCGCAAAGCTTAGTGGTTTGCTAATGACAAACTTAGCAGTCGGAAACTCGCCGCTATTTAATAATTTGTCTCGAAGAAAAGTATCTCGCGATGGGTTTCCCGTCACAAATCCGCGCAAATCTACTTCGTACTCGCCTTTGACGCCTTGGCGTGGCTGCTCGGGATCTACCTCCAACCAACCGAGAACGCTAGAATTGACGGCAACGATTTTTTCGAGCTGAGCCTCTGAAACGACTTGAATCGAATCTCTTTGCGCTGCGTCTCGTACTTCAAATCGTGTCGCTTTTGCCAAAGTAAGTTGGCAAAAGGCAGAGGCAAAAAGAATCACGAAGCATCGTCGAGAAAAAGAAAAAAAGATGATTTTCGTGGGAGCCATTTACGAGGATAAAGCTACTGGGAAGGCGTAGGTTTGTCTACCGGAACCTATAAATCTTAACGCCCTTGTCATCCTCGTTGGAATAGACGTGGGAATCATCCTGAGAGATAGCGAAAACAAACGGCTGAATCGGAAAGTAAGTTACCTGATTCAGATTTTGATCAAAGACGTAAATGCCAGGTCGCTGACCCGTATTTGCCGAGGTCGGCTGGTGATGCACATAAAGATATCGACTCGTGGCAAACACGCCCACGGGTTGCATCTGTTGCATGATCTGAGGCACCGGCGGCTGATTTTGGGTCGGATAAGGCGTAAAATCGGATGAGGGGGAGATGTTTAGGACGATCAAACGGTTTCGCATTGCCATAAACATCTTACCCGCTAAAACGGCTGCCCCCGTATTGCAACAAACCGGAATCGGCATGTTGTTAGCGTCTCTCGAGTAAGGAGCTAAATAGGAGCGAGACAAATATTGGGGATTCGAAGCATCAATCTTGTAAGCGCCATCTTGCTCGGTAAAACCGAAGACGTAAGGCGTATTGGGAATGGCCGCGATCGATTTAAACTCCCAAGAAGGATCAGCACCTTGTCCCGATTTATCAGGTGGAGGGAGGCGTACTACTTCTTGCGCGTTCTGAGCCGAAGGACCTATCTGAAGAAGACTCGCGCCAAAGCTTCCGCTCGTTAAAGCAAAATTTCCAAAGACCCCAATAGCACTAGCTCCAAACTGATCGACGACCCAACCGCCGTAAGCAGGAGAAAAAGTATTGAGATGATCCGGATAAGCCGCGTAAGTCGAATGTGGATTTTCAGGGTCGGCCGTAATGTCCCAGCGAGCGAACCAAAAGGGTTTTCCCGTCACAAAGAGTGAACCGTAAGCTGAGGCCATCGCATAAACCGAGGTCGTTCCCCCGCCAAACTGGACGTTGGCAACCTGAATAAGGGGACCCGTATCAGGAAGGTATCCGTCTTGCTTAAAGACTCTCGGCGGTCGTGCATCGGTGCACGCACTCAGTGCAATGAGTAAGGCCAAGAAGAGAAAGCTATGTTGTTTTTTCATCGTTGCCATCATGGTTAAAAACCTACTTTCTAATGAATGCAATTGGCGGACCATGAGGGATTTTTTGCAAGTATCTGATATTACATGTATTTATTGACGATAACTGTATGAATACTGATCATCTCTAGGCACGGGTGTTCGGGTAGTATACAGCTCCGTCTAAGCCTAGGATTTATCGTAATCTTAAAATTAAACTTACCCTGAACCTTAACCTTGGCAGGCGAAGCCGACCTTCGGCGTCCCTGTCAAAAAGTTCGACACCCTCTGTGCACCCAATGAATTCACTTCGAGGCACAAATAGAAATATTTTCGCTTTGGCATGCGATTGCATAGTAGCCATTCGGAGATAGTGGACGCTTAGAAAAAGCGAAAGCGGAGGATATTGCTTTGAAACAGGGAATGAGATTTTTAGTTAAGCCGACTTCTTTTTTTAATCAGCTTCAATGGTCGAGACACCACTGGGTGATTATCGCTTCTTTCTTGGGACTAGCCCTTGTAGAAACTCAGGTCGGCCGACAGCACCAATTGTATTCTGCTTTCGCAACCTTCTTGCAATACCGCGTTGGCATCGGTGCAAATGCAGCGATCTGGGCTGTCATGGCCGCACGATTGGGTCTCATGCTAGGTGGCGCGTATCTCATCTCTACTGTGATTTACATCGTAGGAAGTTTGGTAGGACAAGCGAACAGCCGAAGAGTGCTCTTCCGAAGACTTGCCGTAGTATTCACGGTATTTCTTGGTGGTTTCATCGCCCAACACTACGGCGATACGAATCCTAACGTAGCCCTGCTAAGCCTTGGGTTTTATGCTTGGGGACTTTTCTTGGGATACATCGCAATTCGAAATCAATTCGAAATGAACCACTTGCAAACCAGTATCTTGTTAGCGTTCGCGGTTTTACTGGTAACCTCAAGCTGGCAGGCTTCTAACCGAGTCATCACGGTGGCTTTACAGAATCAGATGCACTCGCTCAGCAAAAATCATGTCGAGCACAATCAAAGTCAATTCAAGTTTGGTGCTAATCTCTGAAAGGGAGATCGCATCCCGGAGCGTAACGCAAGAGTACGGCCCGGGAGGAGATCCCACAGT
The DNA here is from genome assembly GCA_038325205.1 of Bdellovibrionota bacterium. GTDB lineage: Bacteria > Bdellovibrionota > FAC87 > UBA2466 > UBA2466 > JBBQIT01. The sequence goes on along the minus strand of JBBQIT010000286.1, from coordinate 1,953 downwards.
TTAGCCCACGGAGGCGGCGGAAGAAGATCTCGTCGCGTCTCCCACCATAGATCGCGGCTCTGACTGACTTCATAGTAATCGATCGCAAAACCGAACTTGGTCATCGTCGAATCCGACTTAAGCTCTAGAGTGATAGATTCACCTAGCGCATCCGCACTAGTAAAATCGTTTAAGCTACCCGAGTAGATATCCACTACATTTCCATTTTGATCTCTCGCCGTAACATGATCACAGCAACCCTCTGTCTCAAACTGAGTGAAATGCACTCTGATATGCGTAGCTCCCTCAGAAGTGAACGTGTAGGACTCATCCATGCTGTTAGCATAGGGGTGCGTAGTCGCTGCATTGTAAAACACTTTTTTCCAATCCGTCGGGGCAACCGGGCGCGGGGGACGGACATTAAGCAAAGCTTGATACGCATTCACCCTACCCGCACTCTTGGTCTTTTCTTTTTGATAGTAGCCAATGACATCAGAGGTACTTACCAATCGCTCCTTAAGGTCGGTCACCGAGATCGTGGGCACGTGGGCTTTTAGAAGAGCCGCCACGCCACTCACATAAGGGGCGGAAAAAGAAGTTCCATCGCCGTAGCGGTATCCGGGTGATGTATTACTTGTCGAATAGATCTTAACTCCCGGTGCCCCCACATCAACGGTAGTTTTACCAAAGTTTGAAAAACTAGCGATGCGATCTTGGTTGTCATACGCCGCGACTGAGATCACGTTAGGTAATTTAAAGCTCGCTGGGTAAGTTGCTAAAGGATCGGTATCGTTGTTTAAGCCGTCGTTTCCACTAGCGGCAACAAAAAGTACCCCTTTGGTTCCCGCCCATTTGACCATGTCATACAAAGCTTGATCGTAACTACTGCCGCCCCAACTGGCATTGATGATATCGGCCCCGTTATTTACTGCATACTCAATGGCTGAAATCGCGTTCGCTGTCGACCCAAACCCATTTTCGTCGAGGGATTTCACGGGCATCATTTTTACCCGAGCCGTAACCCCTCTAGCGCCCTTCCCATTTTCCGATTGCGCCCCGATAATGCCGGCGCAGAAAGAGCCGTGGTCGTGATCGTCGTTCACGTTGTTGCTACCCGAAACAAAATTCCAGCCGTGGATGTCGTCAACGTAACCATTGCCGTCATCATCAATATTATTATTCGCGACTTCACGAGGATTGGTCCATACGTTGGCGCTTAGATCTTCGTGATCGACTGTCAACCCGCTATCTACAATGGCGACGGTGATATTGGGAGAGCTAGCTTGCAAAGCCCAAGCAGCTTTGGCACTTATATCTTTACCCACAATGCCAGCCACTCCGTCGGGGACCACTTGGCCCTCGTTGATTAACCCCCAACACTTATTCAAATCGGGATCGGGTGTCGAATCCGTTTCATCGAACGCCGAATAACGGTAGTTAGGTTGAATTGAAAGCACTTCGTCTGGCAAAGCTTCGCGCTGCGGTTTCCCGCCGCGTAAGAGAACAAAGCGTTTCTCGGGCCCAAACGCACGAACCAGTCGGTGTTGATAAAGAGCGCTGCGTGCAGAGCTTAAAGAAATCCCGGGCCGAAGTTTGATGATCCATTCGTTGGGAATGCGATTGATTTGACTCGCTGAGCAAATGGCGTGAGAGAGGAACGTAAGTGAAAAAAGCGTAGAAGAGAATCGAAGACGCATCTCTTACGTCTTCGGTACTTATGAGGCTTTTCTTGATGAAAGAAGCGAATAAGTCGCGTTAATTACGTGCAATTCGCTCTTGTTTGCGCCATCGGTCAAAGTTTCGGTATTGGTGATGGGCTCGTTGGAAAATATTTTCACCTTTGGGAAGTACGCCGACACCGGCTTGCCCAAGTGATCCTATCAGGGCGGCACGCATCGCAGCGTCATCCATTCCTGGGACTGCCACTCGGTTCATCCAAGCGCGCAATGCAGAGTCGTTCAAACCTTCAAGACC
>JBBQIT010000285.1:0-5978 GCA_038325205.1 Bdellovibrionota bacterium | reverse complement strand
TTCATTCGCCGATCGGAAAAGTCTGTATCCTTCTTCCTTGCTTAAAATTATCTTTAACGAGCTGGGCACCAAAGGCGAAGGTTTTTTAGTAGATGCGGCTTGTGCCTCTTCGATGGGAGCTATCGACATTGCTTGCCAGTTTTTGAGCGAGGGTAGTGCGGACGTCGTGATCACAGGCGGAGTCGACTCCGCGTTGGAGCCAGAAACCTATTATCCCTTTTGCCAGCTGGGAGTCTTTAGCCAATCAGGGTGTTTTCCCTTCGACAAAGGGACAGGAGGATTGATCCCTTCAGAAGCGGCAGTTCTTTTTTGTTTGAAGCGGCTAGCGGATGTGGATAGGAAGCGAGAAACAGTACTAGGAACTATTTTGGGGGTCCGGGGAAGGTCCAACGGGCGAGAAGCGTCTTTGTTTCGTCCTTCCCTTCCTCGTACTAAAGGGCTTTATCAATGGGCCAAAGAAGCGTTATCCCAAGTCGATTTCATTGAGTGCCACGCCACAGGCACTCTGGTGGGGGATATCTCGGAAGCGACTGCAGTAGCCGAAGTATTTGGCGACTCGAAGTTAAAGATTCCCATCGGAAGCGTCAAAGGCAACACCGGGCACTGCTTAGCTGCGGCAGGATCGGTCTCGATATTGAAGGCCTTGCTTGCGATGAAAGCACGAGCGCTTCCTGCGGTTTGTTTGAGTGAGGGGCCCATCGATCCTCTCGTCAATGTTTCGGTCTTTCTTCCCCAAGAGACGGTAGCTCTTAGCGCGGATCCTGACGGGGTAATCTCGGCTATTGTCCATTCCGCCGGTTTAGGGGGATCCAACTATACCGCTATTCTAAAAAGCAGCGAGTTCAACGAAGGCCTAAAAAGTCTGTCTTCATCGGAACCTCGAGATTTTGTTGTGGTCGGTAGGGGAAGCTGTGAAAAGATCGAGGGGGCTAGCCGCTGTAAGACCAGAACTATTTTAGTGACGCCCTCTCAATTCTCCAAAATTGATCATATTGTGCTCGCTTCCATTGCCGCAGTCGGAGAAGCGTTAGAGCGAAACTTGATACTTTCCAGCGATTTGGATCGAAGTTTGGTCTCTGTTATCTCGGCCGGATTTTCTGCGCCATCAACCGTTGTAAATCTGACGAAACATCTACGTCGACGCGAAGTGCTAAAAGTAGCTCCTACGATTACCCGAATGGATTTCGATCGGGTTGTGAAATTGACGGTCGAAACCGAGCTAAAGAGCGAAGATGTCGGAGAAGCACTAAATACGGCTTTAGTCGGGCGAGTTTGTATGGAGTTCGATTTTACAGGGAAGAGTTTGAACATCGATTGTGACGAAGGCTCTTTGGGGGCGGCACTTCATGCCGCCCAACATGAACTCAGCTCTGGGGGAGCGGAGCTAGTTGTAGTTGTGGCCTTGAAACAAAACCTAGGAGAATTCGCTATCAACACGGAAACCACGGGAGTGGAAACTTTTCTCATCGCGAAACGTACCGTTGCTCAAAAAAGAGGTTGGCCGTCTTTGATGAGCCTTTCGGTGGAGTTTAAGCCATGTACGATCTAGAAAAGGGCAGTCTCAAGTCATCTTACTTCACGGGAAGCTATGCTTGGAAGTTAGAACCCATCCCTTCCCACGGCCTCCCTGACAAAAAAGGTTGGGTGTTCTGCTTCGCAGGTCAGGGGACCTCCTTTCCAGGAATGTTAAAGGGTTTAGAATCGTTATCGACGATAAAATACCGTTGCGGCGTGGCGAACGAGTTGGCTCTTGAACTCAAACTGCCCAGTCCCGAAACTTATTGTCTTACTCCCGACGCTCTTGACGAAGAGGAGTTGGAGTCGATCGAACTATTCGCGCTTCTTACCGCGCAAGTTGCCATCACAGAAGCGCTGATCGATCGAGGGTTTCGTCCTCGGGCCGTGACCTCTCATAGTTTCGGGGAATATGCAGGACTGGTTGCGAGCGGTGTCTTGACGTTCGAAGATGCTTTTCGAGTGGTAGCAGATAGAGAGAAAAGCTGCCCCCCTCGAAACTCGGCTGGCTACCTTCTTGCTGTCGGCGGGGAAGAAGCCGCTTGGCGGGACTGCCTTCAGGGGCTTTCTTATACCGTAGCTCTCAAAAATGGCGTGACTCAACAGGTTCTTGCGTTGAGGTGGCGCGAACTTATTGACGCCGAGGCAAGACTGAAGAAAGCGCAATTACGTTTCACCCGATTAAATCTTCCTCAACCTTATCATTCTCCGGGGCTAGCACCCGCGGCTCGAAAGATGAGGACGCTACTCGCGGCGCGGGGGAAATTTGCTCACGGTCCCTCTGTTCCCTTTCTTTCCTCTGTGTCACACGGTTGGCTAAATGGCTTTTCTTCGGGAGGTGAAGTCGCCGTACATCAGGAAGTGGTAGCTTTGTTGAGCGAGCAACTCACTGAACCGGTCGATTTCCCTCAGCAAGTGAAAGATAGTTTAGTAGTTGGTGACGGCTTCATAGAGATCGGGTGCCGCCCTATACTACTTCCTTTTCTGGGAGAGACGGTAAAAGCAGAAAATGCCGAGGCGATTGCGATTAAGCATGCTTTCGAAATCCTATCGGCAAGGCCGGGGGAAGTAGCGGTAAGACGTTCCTTGGATCCAGAAAAAGAAAGTGCCTTGGGAGATCTTATCCGTAAGATTATCGCTAAAGCGACCGGGTATCGGATCGAAGAGATATCCCTAGAAGATCGGATCCAAGAAGACTTAGGGATCGATTCTTTGAAGTTTACCGAGATCATGATCCAGATATCGGAGACAACGGGTCCTATCGCTGATGCCGGGCTTAGTTTTAATTTCCCTAAGACCGTTGGCGACATGGTGGCGACAGCTCAGAATCTGGGTGGAGTGCCGAGTGCCGGTCAAGCCGGGCACAAAATCCCTCATTTTGAACGTTATTTACGGGGGAAGATTTCCAGTCCCTTACCTTCGATAGAGAACTCGACGCCGGCCTCGTTCACGGTAACCTCTTTAAACAACATTGTCTCGGAACTCGAGAGTATGGGTCCCCATCTTATCTTGTTAGCTCCGAAGACAACGGAGAGTGAGGGAGAGATCCGTGGCTTAGTTCTGCGGACTACATCAGCACTCCTCAAATGGACGCTCAAACACGGAAGGTCAAAAACCAAACTAGCTTTTTGTATCGAGTACGGGGCTTCTCCTATTTCAACGGGAATGGTTGGATTTTTGAAGAGTCTGAGAAAAGAATTAAAGCTAGGTGCCCTTCGGATTCTTTACTATGACAAGTTGCCTCCCGTTGAAAGTCTCACTGAACGGGTAACGGGCGAATTTGCCGCAGGGAAGGTAATCGAGGTCTTCCTTGAAAAGGGAATTAGGTATCTCGAAGCGTTCCAACCCAGCCCCTTGGATCAACTTCCCCTGAAGCCGATGAAGGTCCTCGCGGTAGGAGGCGCCAAAGGCATTCTTGCGGAATTGATCTCATCGACGGTTTGGGCTCCTGGGACCGAATTTATTCTGTGGGGCAGAACTAAAGCACTTTCTTTGAAACAAGAAGAGTGGTTGTCGTCGCTCAGTGAACGGGGGGTTAAGGCCGTCTACTTCTCGGTGGATGCAGCGGAGGAAGCTGCGGTAAGAGCTCAGCTTGGTTATTTGCAGTCCCTGGGCGGCGTAACTCAAATCTGGAATGGTGCCGGAAAAGAAAGTAGTCGAGAATTTCAGAGTAAAAGCGAATCTGAGATCTGGTCAGAGTTCGATTCCAAGTGGAGCCCTTCAAAAACCTTATCCGATCTTTGTCATGATCTACCGGTAAAAAGATTTATTCAATTTTCCTCTTTAATCGCGCACACCGGAAACCGAGGACAGACCATTTACGCTGCGGCAAATGCGGCGGTAGACCGAGCCCTTCTTCAAAGCCTTCCTCAATCGACGGCGTTGACGGTACTACGTTGGCCTCCTTGGGATCACGTCGGGATGACTGCCGATCCCCTCATTGCAACGAGCCTTCGTTCGGCGGGAGTGTCTCTACTTTCTAAAGAAAGAGCGGTTGAACTCTTTGCGGGCGAGATGGCCCAGTCGACTTCCGAGGGGAGCCCGGTCTACTATTATGATTCCCAGGACGATCTTTTGTACGACTGGCCGGTGACTCTGAATGAAAGCCAGACTAAGCTTCTGGGAAAGTCTGTCGTGATAGACGGCCAACTTTCGTTTGTGCAGCTCTACACCAAGGAATCAGAACCCTACCTGTGGGACCACACGATTGGTTCAGAAACCGTCTTTCCGGCTGCTTTGGGCGTCACGCTTTTCTCTGAGGCGGTCAGAGTCATGTCAGATAAATGTGGACGACTAACCGATTTTAAAATTCATAAGCCTATTTCCACAAGACAAAACGCTCTTGCGATTCGGCTTGGGGGAGGGAAAACCAGCGAAGGTTTTTCTATGTTTATTGGTAATCCTTCCCCCTGTTTCAGCGTCAACGCATCTGCAGAAGGGTATGTTCCCGGACCCATGCCAGCTTGGGGCGAAGCGATCGAAATAGTGCAGGCGAGCTCGCTTTATCGAAAAGATCTCCTTTTTCATGGGCCCAGTTTTCGAATTGAGCGTGATATTGAGACTGGCGAGGGCCATTTGAGTTGCGTGGTAAGCGGAAAAGGGAATCCTTTGTTTCAAAGGGGAATGGGGATGCTTCCCTTTGCGTTGGATAGCGCTCTGCAATTGCTCTATCTAGCGTGCTACCGAAAAACGAAACACGATTCCCTACCGACTACGATAGAGAGCATCTGGCTTTCGGATCGTCTGCTTTCGAAAGAAACGAGTGAAGTTCGTGTGGTGGTCCTGCCGAGCGAGCTTAGTTCAACCTCCGTCGTCGGGGATGCCTATTTAATAGCGCCAGGCGGTGAACTACTAGCCGCTTTTACCAAGATTCGGCATGCCATCGTCGATCTGTCGGCTAGAAGAAGCTAAGTATTTTCGCCCAGATTCGTGTGAAGTAGCTGAAGATTCTAAATCCAGCTGAAGAAGGCCCGCAAGCTTCGGGCTCGTCAGAGTTCCAGCAACCGGTATAGAGGTTAAGGGAATAGTTACGATCTACGTCGTGAAGAAAATTTACGTTGTCGCCGCGATTCAAATTTACGTATTGAGAGATAATGTACTGGGTTCCCCATCCACCGGCGTGAGTCACTCCCACTAGCTTCACGGAGTTTCCTTGCGACTGCATCATGGGTCCGCCAGAGTCTCCAAAACAAGATCCTGCTTGATTAGAAGGGCCAAGGATTCCGTGCGCATTTCGGTGGCTATCGAGCAATCTTTGATTGGGAGTGGTGTCCAGCTCAAGATAATCGGTGACTGCCATAAGGCGATTGGTCCCCGTCCGTTTGACTCCCGCTCCCGTTTTCGCGTCTAAATCATTGCAGCCAAAACCTACGATTCGAATCTGGTTTCCCACATGGGGGGCATCGCCTAAAGCCATGACTTGTCCTTGCGCGGGATCGGCCACATCGTGATCAAATACCAAAACGGCGATGTCGTTGGGGTCGTTGACTAGTCCAGGTCCTAAGACCGACCTTTGGGAAGTAGTGAACATACCGAAAGAGCTATATATCGTATAGCTGCCGCCATGAAGTGTGCAATGAGCTGCCGTTAAGACGGCACGCGGAGAGATGAAAGTGCCGGTACAAAGTCCGAGCCCTCCCGGAAGGATCACTTCCACAACCGGGGAATACGAGCTCGTTGCCGAAACCTCTTCAGAGCTAGCAGCTTCAAGAACATTTTGATTATTGCCGCAGCCGACGATGGCAATCGTTACTACGACAAGGACTAAATGAACTAGCGGCGATTTCACAAGAGAGCTCCCCTCCACCATCATCGCGAACTCTTGTGGGGGAAATTAGCGGATCGAGAGTCTGAATTGTGAAGCCCTTACTGGGAAACTGTGCGAGACGCGCCATATTTGGATACCCAATTTCGGGTGAGCTCCGCTCCCGCGACTATCCAGATGAGGGAAGTGCCTATCATCT
>JBBQIT010000284.1:0-5979 GCA_038325205.1 Bdellovibrionota bacterium | reverse complement strand
AGCAAGTCTATTGACCCGATCGGAATCGTCCACACGTTGCCGAAGCCGAAACCATTGCACGGCGCACGTCCTTGTTAAGCCTCGCTGTACTACGCCGAAGTGTGCCGAAAATGGAAGGTGGGGTTCGTGAAGCGCTCACGTAATAAGAGAGATACTGGCACAGAAGTTTAAGAGGCAGCCTAGCCTTGAGGAAGTCGTCGCCTATATGGCAAAGCTGTGCCGGGAGAAGTTAGATCCCGAGAAAAAAGCAAATAGAGCCAGGAAAGTTAGTTTCCTAGGAGACGTAAAACCTGGCAGGCATGTGATTCCTGACTCAGTGAAGCATCAGGTAGTGAAACGGATTGGATGGCGATGTTCCTTCCAAAGCGAGGATGGGAGGAGGTGTGAACAAAAGCGGTGGTTGAATTTTCATCACATCTTAGAAGTGGGCAACGGGGGATTGAATATGCCAGAAAATATCACCATTCTCTCGCAGCCATCATTCGTATCATCATTCCGAAGAAAAGAGCCGGCGGCTCGCTGTGGTTCGCTAAAAGCTTGAATCCACGCTTGATACTTTTTACAATTCTTGCGTTAGTCCCGCGATTCTGATTTTTTAGCACCCATGAGTGAACTTGTTCCCCGTAGAGCGACCAGTACCGATGTTCCAAAAATCGTGCGTCTTGCCAATTCAGGGGGACCCGATGGAAAACCTCGGGAAATACTTTCCGACGTATTGCCCTATTATTACGAGGAGGCTTTCCAACGGATTGAGAAGGATCCGAATGCTCTGCTTATGGTCGTAGAGAAAGACGGAAATATCATCGGCACTTTTCAGATCAATTTTCTGACTTATCTGGCAGGTAAGGGCAGTTCCGACATGCAGATCGAAGCCGTCCATGTGGATTCGCGGTTTCGCAGTTTAGGAATTGGGTCTCAGATGATGAAATGGGCTATTAGTGAGGCAAAGAAGCGAAAGTGTCGTCGCATCCAACTCACCACCAACAAACTGAGGAAAGACGCCCATCGTTTTTATGAACGTCTTGGGTTCGAAGCTTCTCACGAAGGAATGAAGCTAGTGTTACCTTAGAAAATATCGAGTTTAAGCGGAAGCTGGGGTCCCAGCCACATCGCATAGTCCCGATGATCGGCTAAATCATCTCCCGAAAGGGGGTGAATCATAACACTTAACCCACTTCGATTTTGCATGCTCCATCGAACGACCTTGTCCAGATGATCTGTCGTAAACCATGCTTCAAACATGGGCAGGGGGTGGGGTCCGATAGGTTTGTTGCGGACAGGTCCAGCGCCATCTAGTTCCGGAAGTTCTTGAACCATTTTTTCTCGGACCGTTTGGCAAAGTGGGATCTGGCTTGGCTCGCAGTAAAAATGAATGTGATAGCCGGTTGCTTTCAGCATGTTTCTTTTTACACCCGATTGGCGATTTCGATAAGGTTTTCATCCGGATCGTAGACATAGATCGAGTGGATGGGCCCTTGCGCTCCTGTTCGTTGTCCCTGCCCTTCGACGATAGCTATTCCCAACACTTTTAGTTCCAATAAAACTTCTTCCAAGGGAGTCTTGGTGAGGAAGCACAGATCGGCCGAGCCTGGGGTCGGATGCTTTACATTTTTATCCACGGGCATGTCCATCTCGTGAATATTTAGTTTTTGGTCGCCGAAGTGTAGGGCAAAACGACCGGGTTTAAATTCCCTTAACCCCATCCCCAATACCTTTTGATAGAACTCACAGGTCGCCTCAAAATCTCTTACCGTCAGCACCAAATGATCAAGACTTTCGATCTTCATTTTGTCCTCATGAATTTGCTTCGCGAAATCCAAGACCCGGTTCTACGGGTAAAGGGCCTGCAAGTGACATGAGTTGGCGCTGAAATTTTAGAAAGATCGGCGTTTTCCCCAATAAAGTAACTATCAAAGGAAGTAGAAAACGGATGGGCAGGATATTAGCTAATAGGCCGCCCGTAAGCCGCCGCTGAATCTTATGCACGTTTCTTACATCCCATTCTCTAAGGCGTTGTACTTCAGAGAGGGCATCGTACGACAAGACTCCTGATTCTTTTTGCAAAGCCTCTCGAATGACGTCCGCCGCCACAATCGCAGTCCCTACGGCCATAGAAACGCCGATCGCCCCCGCAGGAGAACAGCAATGTGCGGAATCGCCGATAAGAAGAAGCCCTTTCTTTGCCCAGTTTCTCACCATATGAAGCCTCGCCTGAAGCGGATGAAATTCGGTGAAATCGTGAAGCTTGTCGGCGAACTCGTGAAAAAGGGGATTTGCGGTTTTTAACTCCGTCTTCAACACATCGATGCCTTGAGTTTTCATTCGAGAAAGCTCTCCTGCTCCCACCAAAATTCCCACTTGAATGGAATCGGGAAACTTAGGAAGAAGCAGGTAACTTCGCTTCATCGAAAGGAGCACTTTAAAAGTATTGTCGTAATCCTTTGGCTTAGGAATGCTAAACCAAAGCAAGTCGAACTTGTAATCTTCGTATTCGAGAGCAAGCCCCGCTTGGCGAAATACTGTCGAAAATCTTCCATCGGCTCCTACCGTAACGCGAGAACTTACGGTGACCTTCTCTGTTCCCTTTTGTACGACGACGCCAGAAACCCCGTCCTCTTCGACGAGCGTTTTTGCATCAGCATCAAACCAAACTTCAAGGTTAGGTAACGATTTTCCTCGATCGTGCAGGGCATTTAGCAGTTGAGTTTGCGGCATCCACAGAGCGTAGGGAGCGTCGGGCGCCGCTTTTGAAAAATCGAAGGCTCCTATCTTTTTTTCTCTAAAATAGATCTCACCTTGTTTGAGTTTTAGGTGGGGGAGGGCATCTAACCATTCCTCTAAGCCGATTTGGCGAAACATCTGCATGAATCGGGGCATGAGTACTTCGCCGCGATATTCTCTGGCGAAATCGTGGTGTTTTTCTAGAACCAGCGTCTTAACGCCATGATGGGCGAGCAATAGTCCAAGGACCATTCCCGCAGGTCCACCCCCAACAATACAAACATCGACTTTGTGCGTGTTCATAGCGGGGGGAAGCGTAGCTCGGAAAACAGAGATTGGCTAGAAACGATAGGCGACGGTCATCTGAAAGGAAGTGGGGACGCCAGAATTTCCCAAGGGCGCTGTGGTCAATACGGCAGCATCAACTTGTTGGCTAAGCGGCTGAGAAACTCCGCCTTGTAGCATGGTGCCTTGAACCGGGTACTGCAAAGAGACCGCCGGTTGGTTGATGCCCAATCGATAGGTGGCTCCTAAGCCTGCGCCGTCATCCGTGCGGCCTGACAGAACGGAGGTCATCAAATGGGGATGGAAAAAACCGGCTCTAAAAGTTTCTGATCGAAATTCAATTCGGGTAGCGTCGGTAATCATGTCGTAGTCGACTCTGAACTCTCCACCAGTTTTCGTATTTCCCGAAGAGACCACTCCCACATTATGGGCGCTCTGAGCTAACGCGGCCGCCTTTCTGACTTCTGCGGGCCTGGCGGGATCGGCTAAATAGGTGAACACGGCCGATTGCACTCGCAATCGTAAAATCTGATTCGCGAAATCTCGTCGCGTTCTTTCCTCTTCTGAGGTTCGGCCGACCTGTTGAGGCAAACAGTTTTCGTACATCCAAGAAGCTTGTCCCTGGTACCAATGATTTCCGGGAACGCCCCAGCGTTCGCCGTACCATTTCGTCGTGACGACGTCGGAGGGCTGAATATAGCTTTCGTAAAATTCTTTGTCGGTCTTGTTGGGAAGGGCGTAAATATTATTGGGGCGAGCTCTCGCCGAAACGATGGTGGCTGGGGTGTAGGCCAAAGGATTTCGACTAACGGATTCAGCGCTAAGTACCGTGCTGACGACGGAGCTCAGGACAAGCAACGCTAGTTGCGCCCTGTAAAACCCCAGACTTTTATCGGCTCTCCGCACTGCTCATACCCTCACGTAACCGGAACTCTCTCTCTAGATTAAGCAATCCACGGGCCATCTCTGAAGTATTTGATATCACTGAGGGCAGCTTTCGGCGGGGCCAAATTGCGCCCTATGTTGTTTCCAAAATATACATGCTTGGCGAATTCTCTGAGTATTCGAGTGTCGGTCTCCAAATTGACAACCCTTTCTCCGGCTGCTCAGCTTACGAGATGGAAGTACGGGAAATTCGGACAGCGAACGAAAAAGAATCTGCTTTTGTGGTCTTAAAAGAGTTGCGGAGCCATCTCACTTTCGATGAGTTTATTGGCCTCTACGAAGCGGCGAGAAAAGCGGATCACTACACCCTCCTCGCCGCCTATGAAGAAGACTCGATCGTGGGGCTCATGGGATACAGGGTGCTTTCCGATTTTGTTCACGGAAAGCACCTCTATATTGATGATCTGGTGATCACAGAAAACAAGCGGTCCCAGGGGTTGGGCGCCCAACTGCTAACTCATGCCGAAGGGCTGGCTAAGGACTTAGGTTGCCGAGGGCTGAGACTCTGCACGGGGGTCGAGAATGAAGCCGGGAAGAAGTTCTACGAACGTCACGGATGGACCCCTCGAGCGCTAGCCTTTAAGAAAAGCTTTTAGTGAGGCTGCGACTTGCGTTTTTTTCAATCCTCTATAGATCTAGGCTCAGCTTGGTTTAAGCCTGTTTCAGGCTGAGGAATTGGTAGTGAATTTAGACGAAATCGCGAAATTTGAAGCGCTTCCTGAAAGCGAAGCCTTAGCTCGCATCCATATCGTGCGTAGAAAATGGGGGAAAGACCTCTGTCTTCTCGCCCATCTCTATCAACGAAAAGCGATTTCAGACCTAGCGGACTATGTCGGAGATTCTTACGGACTTTCGAAGTCGGCAGCTAGCACGGAAGGCGGGCGTTTTATCGTCTTTTGCGGCGTAAGATTTATGGCGGAAAGTGCTGCTATTTTGGCGAGACCCGAGCAAAAGGTAGTCCACCCCGACCCTGAAGCGGGATGCCCCATGGCCGATATGGCCTCGTTAACGGAAGTCACTCGCGCTTGGGAGGCGATTCAAACTGACGGCAAAAAGATGATTCCCATCACTTACATGAATAGCACCGCCGATATCAAAGCTTTCTGCGGCGAGCGTGAGGGCATCATCTGCACTTCGAGCAATGCGACTCAGACCTTTCAGTGGGCATTTGAAAGAGGCCAGAAAATTTTCTTCCTCCCCGACGAGCATTTGGGCCGAAACACGGCTTTACGATACGGGCTTAAAAAAGAAGATATTGTGGTTTGGGATCCTGAGAAAGAGGATGGTGGTTTGGCTAAAGAAGCTTACGATGCCGCCAAAGTAATTTTATGGCGGGGCTATTGCCCGGTACACCAAAAATTCACAGTGAGAGATATCGAGCACGTTCGCAAATTCTATCCCGGCGCTAAAGTCGTAGTTCACCCGGAATGTCCTCAGGAAGTAGTGGCTCTCTCGGATGCTTCGGGCAGTACCGAGTTCATTCGCAAATATGTCGCAGAAAGTAAGCCCGGCGACGTCATCTTCATTGGAACTGAGTTGAATCTGGTAAACAACCTAGCTACCCAGTACCCCGATCGAAAGATTCATAAGCTGCACCGGTCGCTATGTTTGACGATGTATCAAATTACTCTGGGTCGTTTGCTTTACGCTTTGGAGAATCTAGAAGCTTTCGAGACCGTTTCTGTCTCGCCGTCTACTTCACATTTTGCGAAAGTGGCTTTGGATCGAATGCTCTCTATTGGAGCCGCTAACAATAGCTAAAGAATGCAGCCGTGCTGTTACTTGCTCCCATAAACTTTTACTTTTTTTTCGCAATGGCGTAGAGCCCACCGCCCCGGCGAAAATACTTTGATGCTATCGTATCGAGCGCTCCGATCAAATATTTTGAGCAACTATAAAGATCCCAGTTTCCGTTTTTGAGAAATTCTTGCCGACTAGGATAGTAGGTCGTGGTCTCCACCTGATGTAGATCATCTCGAAACGGATAATCTCTTACCTCTATGGGTTTCAGACCCGCCTGCTGGAGCA
>JBBQIT010000283.1:0-6003 GCA_038325205.1 Bdellovibrionota bacterium | reverse complement strand
TGTAGCTTTTAATAATTCCACCGGAATATACCTGCTGGAACCCAGCGAGATAGAAACCTTGTGGTGGCGTTAAAGCGATTCGAAAGTTACAAGTCTTTCGAACCGATGTACCGTCCCCGAAATCGTCCTGGGGCATGTTCACCCCGAACGCATCGAACAGAACAGACAAGCTGGTTCCGTTATCGATGACTTGAACGTTACCACTATTACACGAAGACCCGCCGGCAATAAAATCGCCCCAGATCTTTGCTTGTGCTGCTGACGCTAAAGTCAGTGCACATGCGAGAAGCCATACCCCTTGGAATCTCATCGTTACCTCCTCTTGGTTTATGAGAGGTGTTGCGCCCGATAACCACCCCTCGACTTTTTACTAGAGCAAGGCCTGTTCCAACCCGCGAAACGCTAACTCGTTGTAATGATGAAGAACTGGTGATTCGAGGGCGGTCACCTTTTGCCTCCCCACCCACTAATAATTCTCTGGTGTCATATCGTCTCCAATATGAAACCGGTGAAAGGGACTTGGTCCCATCTCGGCTCAATTTCAGTCCAATTTTTTGGCGGTTTTAGGCACAACTAGGAGGAATTGGTCGTGGCACGCGCGTTGCACTAGTGAATTGTCGTGATGGAGACGCAAACAAAATATTCGGAAGTGGAAACGAGAGAGGCGAAACGAACCAACCCATCAAATATCCACGGTTCATTTCAAAATCTTCAGGCAACCTACCTAACGGACGCACTTGGTGCCTCCGTTACTCTACATCTTGGTTCAGCGCCTGCTCTCGTTTCCACTACGTCTCTTACTTAGCGTCTCCACCTTCTTTTTCTTCCAACAACTTCCTTAAAAATCTGCAAACAATCTTTCAGAAACCCCACCTTTTTCTGCCTACTTTCTTTTCAAGCAAGTTTGAGAGAATATCCTGGATCATGAAGCCAGAATCACTCGTTACCCATCCGCCTAAAGTTAAGGTCGAGGAAAATAATCCTCCGCTCGTAAGCCCTATCTACCAGAGTGTGAAATTCACTGTCGAATCGACCGAAGCTTTAAAAAACCGAGACAACTTTTTCTATTCGCGCCTCTCTAATCCAACCGTTAGACAGCTCGAGCTACTGATCGCACAGCTGCAGGGTAGAGAGGACGCGATAGCGGTTTCCACCGGCATCGCTGCCATTTCTTGCACTTTGCTTAGCCTGCTTAAGGCCGGCGATCACGTAATCATGTTTTTGGAATCGTATGGCCCCACCCGCTACTTGGTCACGAATCTACTCGCCCGATTTGGAGTCACATCGACTCTTCTCTCCTTTGACGACACCGCGGGATTGCTGAAAGAGCTGAAAAAGCAGAAGACACGTTTACTTATGTTCGAATGTCCGACCAATCCGATGACTCGGATTCCGGATATCGACTTCATCACCGCCACCGCCAGAACGCATGGCGCCCTTACTGTCTTGGACAATACCTTTAGCGGACCCCATAACCTGAGCAAAGTGGACGTCGACCTCTATGTCCATAGTTTGACGAAATTTGCCTCGGGGCACGGCGATGTGTTGGGCGGTGTCATTGTAGGAAACCACAAACTGCTGGGGCCAATTCGCCACGAATGCACCGAGCTAGGGCCAACGCTCGATGCTCACGCCGCGTATCTCATCTTACGCGGGATGAAGACCTACTTTCTGCGCTACCAAAGGCAGTGCGAAAACGCCTTAGCGGTCGCCCAGTTCCTGGAAAAGCACCCTGGAGTGGAAAAGGTCTTCTACCCTGGGCTGGCTAGCCATCCCGAACACGCTAGAGCCAAGGCTTTACTCAAGGACTTTGGGGCCATTGTTACCTTCGACGTCAAAGGTGCGGGAAAAAACTGCGATACCTTTCTCAATAAGTTGAAGTTCCTCCATTTGGCGGCAAGCTTGGGCTCGACCGACTCCCTAGCCGCGCCCGTTAAGCTCTTTTTCGCTTCCGATTATGACGAGGCGCATCTAAAGAGAGTAGGAATCACCGAGCGGACGGTCAGGCTTGCCATAGGCATCGAAAACATCGAGGACATCCTCGCTGATCTGACCGGCGCCCTGTAATATAATAAGGTACGGTTCGCTTACATCTACATCTCCTCTTACAGGAACGCTAATGCACCGCAGGCTCACAGCCCTGGCCTTTTTCATTTCCTTTTGTTTAGTGGGGTGTGGTGGAACGCCTCACGCCTCCGGAGACCCGCGCGACGTCGCCGCTGTAGCTCCTATCGCCACTTCGCCGGAAGTAGGCCCTATCGATAGCTCCGATCAGGCCAACAAAGAACAGGCCCAACTCTTTGATACCTATCTTCAGCAGCAGCTTCCTCCGCCTCAAATTGCACTACTTCAAGAGGACTGTGAGAAGCATCCCAACGACAGCATCTTTTGCTACGGCCTATTGAACAAAGATCGACTAGAAAAGCTCGTTGAATCAAGCAACAAGGTAGTCATCCCCCGTTCAGGACCGGCCGTTCACGCTAAATTTAATCGAGGAAAGATAAAAAATTGGCTCGAGCTTCGCTTTGCTTCTATTGGAAGTTTGATTCGAGGAATTTCAAGCGCAAGACCTAGCGAATTGACGAAGCTATTGAGCCAGGCCACCAAAGAGAATAGCTGTCCCAACAACATCGCAATCGCTGCAGCCACCAGTCGCGAAGAATTACTGCCAGAAAGGGCTTCCCCAAAAGAGATAGCCCGCCTCTACCAAAAAGGCGGCGATTGCATCACCAAAGATCCGACAAGTCGGGAGTCTCTTCTCACGCGCGCCGGACTTTTCTACTATCTCGATAAGAAATATGAACAGGCCGAAGCGCTCTTTCTCCAAGCTTCTCAAACGAAGACCACTTATGTGGGACGTGCGATGTACTGGCTATACCGAAGCCGACAGGCTCGCGGACATAAGATCGCAGCCAAAGCGGCCCTTGAGCAACTAAAAGCGAGATATCCTTTCTCTTTTCACACTCTGGTAGCCCTGACCGCGACCAACCAAGATCCGGGAGATATTCTTCTAAGAAAAGAAAACTCACACGTCACAAGATCGAAACAGCACCCGACGATGAATCCTTTGATCGAAGAAGTCGAGATTCTACGTCAGTATGGCTACAAAGAAAGCGCCTCCAAAGTCTTAAAGTGGGCAATCGCCGATTCCTTAGAAGCCGAGCCGGAGGTGAGACTTTACCTCGCGGAATTGAAGCCGGACGACGAGAATTACCGTTCTAAGATCACGCTACTTTCGGATGTGTTGTACAAAAATCCTCAACTGATCTCCCGACAGACGATGGAATTATATTTCCCGAAGGTTCTTTTCCCCATTTTTGCGCAGAACACGACGGGGCTTGACCCCTATCTTTTGCTCTCTGTGGCGCGGCAAGAAAGTGCCTTTGACCCAGGGGCTGTGTCGGTAGCAAATGCGCGGGGTCTTCTCCAGTTGAACGTCTCAACGGGCAAGCACTACCAAAATGCCCCGCCTGCCAATCTCTTTAATCCCAGCGAAAATGTTCGGATTGCGGCAATGTATTTAACGGACTTACTAAAGAAGTCGAATGGGCAAATTCATCTGGCTCTTGCGGCCTATAACGCCGGAGAAAATCGGGTTTCGGCATGGACCACTCGCTATGCTACCGACGAACCCATTCTTTTCATCGATTTGATTCCCTACCGGGAAACTAGAGATTACGTAGCTTCTATCTTACGTAACTACTATTGGTACAAGCGGATTCATCAGAATGAATCGCCCGCCACGAATAAGCAGTTATTCAACCTCGACGTCACCAAGAACTAGTCGTCTCCCCAGGGTCCGGCAGAATCCAACGGTTCTTCCGGTGACCTCACGAGCTCTCCCCTATCATTCAACGCCAGCGTCTCCGGCTTAATCTTCGAAATGACCTCTTTGCCGAACTGAAGGATAAAAGCTTGCTTGTCAGGAATGGCCATAAAACTACTTAGCCATTTCCATTTGCTGGAACATTCGTACTCTTTAGTGGTTTCATTGAGTACAGGATGGAAGCAAACATCGCCGCGAGCAATGCAACTGTCTTTAGCCAGCGGATTTTTTACTGCGGTTACTTTCCAAAGCGATTGAAAATAAAACTCCCCTTTTTGAAAGCGGACAAGAAATGACATTTTCTCTGTTGAAAATTTGGGAGCTTTAAACGAAAGCGTACTTGCGAAAGCCGGGTTTAATTTATTGTTTTTCGCAGCTAGGGTGTGTAGCCAAATGGGCAGTCCCTTAGTGATTACGCTTACCTTCTCAGGTTCGATCTTATCAACCAGGTTGCACCTCACCTCTCCGTCCTCACCAACAGCTCCGGACACACGAACTTTGACCGCAGTATCTCTCGCGGCAAGCCCATCTACGCCCAGCATGGCTACAGGAATCCAATCCTCTTTCCCAACCGCCACGGAGTCCAATTTAGAAACCGTAGCATCGGTATGTTCGGAATTAATGAGATTCTCAATCGTGTGCCCCCTCGGGTCAACGCTCGAGGGAGGTTTCTGACAGGCAGAGAGTAGAGAAATACCTACAAGTACCGAAAGGTACCCAAGTCCATGAAAATTCATTTTTTTATTCCCCCTGATCTCTACCTAAAGGTAAGAATGCGGCCTGTCAACCGAGGGGATTTGCGGTCACTGGCCGTCACTGATCGGTGTCGAGGGCAATCATCTTGTTCAAAATATCGCGCGCTTCAAGAAGCTTACTGTAGTTGGGCATTGCTTGGGGAAGGGTATCAAACCAAGTTAAATATTGTGAAACGCTCGCTTTAAATTCTGCCCCTCGAAGCCTTGCCGTCTCAAACGTTAGAATCTTTTCGAGCAAACACTCACCGTACATGCTGTCCATATGAGACGACACATTCATGCAGTAATCCAAGCGGCCCAAAATAAAATCGACGGGAAGATAAGCAATCGGCGAGTAGTACTTTTTGTAGACTTCGAACATGTCGTAAACGACTTGCAGATCGCTAGGGCCAAACGTTTTGCCCTTCGGCCGAGAAGTGTATAGCTCTAAGCTCGCCAAATCTCGATTGGAAGGAACATTTTCGTACACTCGGCTCGGATCAAATTTCGGATTTTTCATCTTAAGTGCGGCAAGCGTTTCATCGCAGAGAGTAGTGTTCTTACTGACTGAAGTATCGCAAAACGTTTGCCGGAAAGCTTGCAGCTCTTGCTCGTTGGCAAGCTTCCCATTCGTATAGTCCACGAGTAGCGAATCGGAGACGGAAGCGTAGTATTCTTTAAATTGCTTCCGCAATCCATCCACGTTGGCGCTCGAGTTCGCAAAAAAGGCCTTCGCTGCGGCATTACTCAAGAGGGGGCTCTCTAAACGATGAATAGGTGAGGCTTCGCCCATGATTTTGGAAAGAGAAAAAGGCACCACTTCCAAAGCAAGGATGGTGGCAAAGTTTATTACCCCAGCCTCTTCTAAAGCTCTCTGCACTTTAGGGCTATCCTTGAGACGCTTTTCCCCCCGTCTTAAATCAGTTCTATCAAAAGGCTCATTGGTTCCTACCAAAGCGTAGTCCCCGCCTCTTAGTTGAAATACCGAGACAGCCGGAAAGGCGCTTCCCATGGTCTTTAAGACCATTCGAAAAAGTTGATCGTCGAAAGAGTAGGTGTGAATCCATTGTACAAAAATACCCTTGGACTCAAGCTTTCGATTGGCGAGGTCATAGAAGTCCCGACTGTAGAGATTTTCAATTCCAGCCACCCACGGGTTACTAGGCTCGCTGACAATCATGTTAAATTTCTTCTCGGTCCCTTCTAAGAATCGAAAAGCATCCATTTCATTAAAGTGGACTTTCGGCTGTTGGGAGGCTTTGCCATTGTACGCGTCAAAAAGATTGGCGTGTTCAATGAGAGTTCCCGAAATCTCAGCCACTTGAATATCTTTTATATCGTCGTAATTAGCGAGTAGCCCGATCGTCGTTCCCGTACCAAAACCAATGACACAAGCCCGTTCGATATCCTGGCCGAGTAACGCCGGAATATGCGCTAACATCG
>JBBQIT010000282.1:0-6028 GCA_038325205.1 Bdellovibrionota bacterium | reverse complement strand
GTTCCGAAAGAGCCGTTGGCCACTTCGGAATTTACCGCAGCCGTATATTTACCGACTTCAGTCAGCAAAGTAGCTTGTTGTTTGGCGATGTATCCCAAGAATGCCAACGCTAACGGATTGTTCGCCTCATCATCAGCGATTCCCACGCGGTGAGTGGCTTTGAAATCGGGAAGCATTGCGAGATACTTTCCACCTGGAGCCGTAGGAGGCTCAGTCGCGATAAGCTTCATTCCAATAAGCGCACTTTTAGGAGCGCCGCTGGAAGAGATTCCCGACACGTGACTGCCGTGAACAAAATTTCCGAACTTACTTAGTTCCTTTAGGAAGTTTTGGTCGGCCTTCATTTTTGCATAGTAGGCTTTATCTTCATCGGTACCGACGCCAGTGAGAATTCTGCTTTGAACTTGGAAAATCTTGTAGCAGTCATCCGAAAACGTTCCCAAGTACTTATAGTCGATAATCTGATTATTCTTATCGGCGAAGTTCCAACCGTGTGTGTCGTCCTTATACGTTCCCGCAGAAGTCGTCGTAGACGTATTGGGATTCGTCCACATATGGGTTGATAAATCTTTGTGTTTATAATCGATGCCCGAATCGATAATTGCCAAATTGGCCGCCATCGCGATCGACGTCACAAAAATCGAACTAATAAATCCAAACAGGATTGTATTCCTCATAGGTATCACCCCTCCAAAAGGTTAAGCTCCCGACGGAAGCCGAATGACGTGCCACGAATCAATTGTTTAGAAAAAAATTAGACTGGTAAAGATTGCAGCCATTCTGTCATCGAGATCGTCGATAGACACCGCAAAACGGTCGGCAACTTAGTTTTTTGTTATCAAATGATCACAAACTCTTGAGGAAATACCGACGAAAAGCTGAAATTATAAAAATAGTTTTATTTTAGAACCTATCGTGCCGGACCGCGTAACCGGAAGAAGCCTATCCCGGGCTCGTTACGGCCCGGGGCAGGAAAGATCGCTACTCGGCCAAAGCTTCTTTGAGTTTTGCAATGAACTTTCCGGCCGGTACCCCAATATTGGCGTAGTCCTTAGAATATTCTGATACCGCCAGGCTCGTTTCACCGCCATTTCGGTATTCCGCCACTTGAACTCCCACAATGTATGGTTGGTTATCCTTCATATAGAACAGTGGACCGCCCGAAGATCCTCGGGTGCCGTCACAGTCGTGGAGCCAAAATGCAGGAAGCTTTTCTCGGATCGTACATCCAATGTGGGTGCTCGCCGTTTTTCCATTCAGGAAATCGTCCGAGTACCCTACTAAAGTTACGGTCGAAGCTTGTTTGTCATCAGTAGTTGCCATCCAGCCGTAACTGTCGCCGAGATTGTCCTTTAGTCGGATGATTGCCCAATCCTCCCCGCGATTATTTTGCGGATCTTTGGTTCCCCACCAAGTGTGGGCGGCTCCGGAACTCATTCTTGCGTAGTTTGAAACCATGTTGGGATAAAAAGTGAGCGCAAGAAGCTCTCCCTTTTCATCGAAAATACAATGCGCCGCGGTAACAATTAAGTTCTTTGTTACTAATGTTGCGGTGCATCCATTCGAAAAGTAGCCCACCATTCTCCATGGAGCATCCGTGCTAGTGACCGCTTCCCGGTCGTCTTTCCCGAAAATATTTGGGTGGCTCGCTACGGCCAAAGAAGACACAAGTGTGCCTAAGAATAAGAATTTAAAATAACCCATGTAATCCCCCATAAATCTATGTCGCAATTGCTGAGGATGACGTCAACTCGAATGGAATCCCACTTTCCATTAGGGCTCAGCTCCATTAGATTGAGGCCTTAAATGAAAACGAAACGGAACAAACCTATGATTTTTGGAATTTTCTTACTTCTCTTGGGCCTATCCATCATTATGAAGGCGGTATTTCACATCGACATACCCGTCTTCCGAGTAGTGGGTGGACTATTTCTGATCTTCCTTGGAGTTAAAATGCTTTTTGGCTTTCCCAGAGGCATGCGTAACTGCGACTGGAGCTCAAACCAAAGCGCCGTTTTCTCCAAACAACATTTTTCTGTCGCTCAAAATAAAGAGGGCGGCATGGAATACAACATCGTCTTTGGACAAGGGACGGTAGATCTCACAGACGCTAAAGTCGCAGATGACAAAAAGATATCCGTGAACACTGTCTTTGGGAATGGAATCGTTCTCTACGATCCTAAACAAGCTTTAAAGATTACGACCAATTCTGTCTTTGGAAATGTAGAAACGCCAGATGGACAAGGTTCCACTTTCGGTGAAGGCCAACAAAATCTCGGAACTTCTACGGGAACTCCTTTAAAGATTCACGTGAACTCCGTTTTCGGTTCCGTTCAATTTCAACCGAAGTCTTAGTTTTCCTAAATCTTGATTCTCGAATGCGACGAAGCCCAGGCGAGATACTCGCCTGGGCTTCTTTCGTTCACCGAAGACATCCAACCAATCTTAAGAGAGCTCGAGGGCAGTCTTACTCTCTCAAGCACAACTTCCTACTTCGGAAGCTGGGATCCCTCGGACAAAGGTATTTCTGACACTTCAACGGTGTCCAATTTGATTTCTATATTTCCCACACAGCTAAGTTCGCAATTCGGATAGAGCAAGTCTTCACCGAACGGCTTCGAAGTGGGATCCCAACAGTGGGTAAAGCGAGAAAAATAGGCTGAAGGAACTTTCGCAGTTTTCTGGGCCACCGCTCGTAATATTTCTCGCACTACGACACCCGTCGCCGAATCAAAAGTAATTTTCTGATTCTCGAAGTTCAGCTTCGGAGTCTTCTTCCAAGTGAAATCGATTCCACTTCGAGGTTTCTGCTTCGTGACTGGTTTGGGATTCGGAAAAAGAGCAGTGATAGTCAATCCCTTCCTAGTGATGACAAACTCCGTCTCAGGAGCATTGTTTAGCTGCTTACCTAGCTGAGAGAATTTCACTAGCTTCTTAAATTCCTCCACGGCGGCATTGCAGTCGACCCGCCCTGTCTCGGGGACATCCTTTTCCGAGGAGAGCGTGAGAAAGGCGCCGTCCTCTGCAGACAGCTCAAATTGAAAGGAATCTTCTTTACTGTCCGCAAAAGCGGCCGCTGCAATGACCAAAGAACCAACTCCAAAGTACCAAAGCGCTCGTTTCATAAAAACCTCGTTAAAAACTAAGGATGAATGATGTGCCACTTTTTATTGAAGTTATCGCCCGCCGTATCTCCGGGCTCCCCATCGTTCGCAAAAGTGTAGAGTGGTCTATTTTTGTACGCCATTTGCTTTTTTCCGTTGGCTCTAGTGATAACCGAGAAAGGCGCTTTAAATTCTTGGTCAGGGGCTTCTACCGGTGGCCAAAGGGAGGCACATCCACCGTTACAGTTAGAGACGCCAGGCGTATCATCATCGAAAACATAGACGGTCATATCAGCGCCGTTGGTAAGTAGAGTGACGGGACGATTCTTTAAGACGGGCGCATCGTCGGCGGCCCAGGCCGAAAAGCTCAAAGTGGCTAGTAACAACACAACCATTTTCATAAGACGCTCCCCATAATAATCTAACTACTACGCAATACACAGTAGGCACTGAGTGTCGTCGTTTATTGGCGTCCTATTGTCAATATGGGAATTTCGTAAGGAGGCCCAACAGCCTTGGAAAAGGTGGCTCTTGGGCTTCGGGCGAGCTAAAATGATGACCTATGAAAAAGCCCCCGCAGAAAAGGATTAGGCTGAATGCCGAGGTCCAGCGAGATCGCATCTTGAAAGCTGCTATGGGAGTACTATCCCGTGAGGGCTTTATCGGCCTTAGTTTCCAGAAGATAGCTAACCAGCTGAGCATCAGCCAATCCGCCGTGCTCTATCATTTCTCCTCTAAAGAAGGCCTCATTACGGGCGTTCTCAACAACATCGTCGCGCACAACCATCAGATGGTATCGGAAGCGATTCGCGGGGAAGACAACGGCGTAGAGCGCTTAAGGAAACATTTCGAATTGAACTTGGCATGGGCACAAAAGAATCCAGATGAAGCCCAAATCTCAATTCTGCTTTATTACTTCTCCTGCTCTCACGAAGAATTTTCCGAAATTCATAGCCGGCTTCTTAAAGCAGCGAGACAGAAGATCGTAGACTATCTACTTGCCGGACAAAGAGAAGGATTAATCCGAAAAGACATTCCGGTGGAACTTACCGGGCAGTTATTGCATGACGCTCTGTTGGGAGGGATTATTAATGCGATTACCTCCAAAGAGAGGCTATCCAAAACTACGGAGATACGGAAGAAGTGGGAGCTCCTGCTGTCAGTACTTCTAGTGAAGGGTATTCGGAATAGGTAATGCCCGTGAAACCGGCATGTCGGCGGAAAAACTCCGTCGCCGACTGACGAATCACATACGGCGGATCTTCATCGGGGCCATAATTGAAATCTGAAGGATCGTAAACTCCCTCGAAATGATAATTCAGCTGCTTATGTTTACTCGTATATAATTTAGCGCGTGATCTGCCCGTCTCAGCGTAGATCGTGCCTTCGGGAATTTTCCCCGCAAACCCTTCTTTGAAATAAAGGTATTCCGCCACTCGTCGGAGCAAAGGTTCCGGGCTCTCAAGGGTGTCATGCTTTATCCAGTAACGACTCAAACGATAGAGTGGAACGGGAAAGGATAGGCCACGCTCAGGTATTTTTTTTTCTTTGAGCTTCGCTTCAAAAGAGAATTCTTGAAGATTGGTAATCGCAGCACTTAAGGGAACCAGCCCGCGGGGAATCTCATGTCCCAAGGCGATCCCCAAGAATTGATGGGCTAGCCGAAACTCGGCGTCAGTCACAATAGTACGTCTGTCGCCGCCGTAAGTCCCCGGAAGAGGCGAATAGTCGAGAAGTCTTAAGGCGGAAGTCGCTTTTCCACTTTCATCAATGAAAAAGAAAAGCACTTTATACTGTTTGGGAATGGCGTCATCTTCTTCTTTGAATTCTCTGGCCCTTTCTCTCGTAAGCTCGCCTGAAGCCACATTCGCTTCTAGAAAATCGTTGAGATAACCATCGATCTCAGTCTGAAGGGATTTTGCTGCGAGCGTATCGTAAACCCTGATCTCCGAGTCGCGATTGGAGGGAAAGACTGATTTAACCAGAAACTGAGTATCTTTCGGAGAACACCCTTTTAAAAACTGATGAGAGGGACCAAATACCTTTTGAAAACGAGAATCTCCCACTATCCAGCGAGTTTCGTTCCCGTGAAACAGCATGGGATAGTAAACCACCATCTGATAGTTAGGGGTTGAAGGATGGGGAAAACGTGTGGCCAGTAGCCTAGAATTCTGGACTACCCGAAGGCCACAAGCCTGTAAGGATTGCGTAAGAAAGAGAAAGCCTATTACCCACCTTTTTGCCACGTACGGTAGATAGCTGAATCCGACGACAGTAGGAAGAGGTACTTGTTCGAATCTTCAAAATCAGTACGATTCAGTTCGCCGCTTGACGCTTCTCGCATCTCTCAATAATTACGCTTGAAGCGGGGAACGAAAATTCAGTTCTAATTCGAAGCACTTAATCCGTCTTCGAATTTGAAATCACCTAGGCAAGGCAGCAAACAGTTAAGACAGCTTTACATGCATCGACATGCCGGTCCGTTGGATTTTCCAGCGGGCTGGCATTGGTTTCTGCGCTTAGGGCTTGAGATTATCCATATCCTTTTCAAAGTCAGAATTCGCGCTCAGCTTTTCGAAGATTTCCGCAGCCAAAATTTTACCTGCGGCCAAATCGGTTCCGTAATGAACTCCGCCCAATTCACGATCGAGGGCGACTTGATCGGCGCGATCAAAAAATGCTTTTTCGCGCGAAGGGTCTAACTTTGCGAGGACCACCGCATACACGTGAGCGATCGTCGCGTGGCCGCTTGGGTAAGACTTACCATTAGTTTTAGGAAGACAAGGTTTCACACGGTCGTCGGTTAAGAAAGGGCGCGGTCGACCCCAGAATTTTTTTGTGCCATTCACGAAATAGTCGACGTCGGTCAGAAACTTTTCGAAAAAAGGAGACCACTTAATCACTTCGCCTTTGGTCAGCGGCCC
>JBBQIT010000281.1:0-6036 GCA_038325205.1 Bdellovibrionota bacterium | reverse complement strand
GCCCCATGCCGTGAACTCGATGGATTCCCCTTAAATCGAGACACTCTCCCGCATAGGAAAGAACCACCAAATAGCACGCTTCGTAAGCTTTATCCCCAGCATCGGAAAAAATCGTGCATTTGCGATCCTCAAAACGATAGGCCACCCAGACGTCGCCGAAAAAGCGAGTGCGTTGCTCTTTCTTCTTGGGACGATAAAGCACCGTATCGCCCACCGAGAATAATTCTCGCCAAGTAGATGGCCTAAGATTTTTGGGCCGATGGGAAATCTGAAGCGAGGGCTTTATTGCCTCTGCGGAAATAAAGTAATGAAAGTCATGGCGCAGATTCTTCGCCAACTCGGGATCGAAGGTAGTGACTGTAATTCCCACCCCTTTAATGTCGAGGTCAACGCGCGTTTCTGACATGGCGAAAATTGTGTTCCTTCCCCTCCCGGCTGTCAAAGGGGGCGAAAACAAAAAGGATGATCGGTTTCTAGACGCCACTCACTACTTCTTTTACGCGAATAGCTATCTCGTTGGGGTCGTTCGACAATCATCGTTTCGGGTAGCCTGGCCTTGAAAAACCGTTAAACTTTTATACAGCCGTCGGCTCCTTGGACTGGGTGATAGTCCGGGCTTGGGTTTTGCATTCTATTCCGTTGTGCGTTCCCTACGGTCGTTTTGCCGTTGTCCCTCGTCATTCAAGATACTGTACGTTGATGAAAGGTTAGTGCGATATGACGAGCCGTTTGCGTTTTGTATTTACCTTTATCTGCCTTTTAAGTCTGCCTCTAGCGATTGGCTGTGGTCAGCCAGGTAATATAGATTCTATTCCATTCTCGGCGAGCGGCAATGGCATCACTTCAGGTTCGGGTGACACCAGCCCTTCCGTTCTAACGGGCGACCCTTCTTCCAAGGATGATGACCATGACTCCGATGACGACGATTCTGATGATCATGACCATGAGCAGGATAAAAACAACGGTGGTTATAAATCTAGCAGGTCGAAGTCCCATGACTGCAAAAACTAATTTAAATTAACTCGGCGCAGCTTGCCACCCCCACTATTGAGAGTGTGAATGACCCAACGGGGTAATTCATATTCTTTTCACCATTCTTGGGGGGTTCACTATGAGACGATTGGGACTGGCGATAGCTGTCGGTATGATCTTTGGGGCGTTGGTAGCGTCTGCAGAAATTCCAACCACATGCGAAGACAATAAGGAGTGCTTAATCGAGCTACCTGGCTCGACGTGCGCTGATGGGACACCGTCTTTTATGACGCTGACCCGACGGCCCAACGCCAAGCACGTGTTGGTGTATCTCTCGGGGGGCGGAGCCTGCTGGAGTGCAGATAGCTGTAGAAAAGGATTGGCTTCTACGCTAACTCGCAAAGAAGAACCTAGCGATTGGAACGAAGGAAGTGGGATTGGTGACGCGAAGGATGCTTCGAACCCCTTTCGCTCGGATTACAGTATTGTAACCGTTCCCTATTGCACGGGTGATGTGCATTCGGGAGCCCGTACGATCGACTACGGAACCGCAGACAAGCCCTACGTGATTCGCCATCAGGGATTCAACAACGTGCAGTTGGCGTTTGATAAAGTGAAGTCTCTTTTCCCGACCCCTGAAAAGGTAGTGCTATTAGGATGTAGCGCTGGTGGAATTGGGGCCTACTTTCATATGCGGACATTGGCTGCCGAATATCCCACAGCGCAAAAATATGTGATCTCTGATGCCGGCACTCCCTTTCGTCCGCCTTATATCAAAGAAGACGCTTACAAAAACGTAATGCTAAACTGGGGAGCGGAAAAAACTTTGCCTCCGGGGCAGACCGATTTCTCGAGCGTCGTTGCCTACAACACAAAAAAGTTTCCTGATATCAAGTTTGGTTTCATGGATTCGTATCAAGATAGCGTGATGACATTCTTTGCGATGTCGGTGGGTTCGCCTTCGCCATTCAGCGCGGTAAAGCACACGATTATCGACGTATCAGACAAATACATTGGTTTAGAGACTACCAATGCAAAAGTCTTTTACACGAACACTTCGCGCCACTGCCACACACCTGAAGCGTTGGGCAAAGTAACTTCTGTGGATACTGACTTAGGAACATGGCTGACCAATATGGTGAACGACAAAAAGGGTTGGGATAATGAACGACCCGATTTGACGCAAGAGATCCTAATTGATCCAAGTCAACCGTTACCCACGATCGACGACGTTCGATCGCACCTATAATTCAAACGAACTTAAGAGGCGGCGGCGGTGAGCGATGGACTTACCCGCCGCAGGTTTGTTTAGGATTCTGAAGCAGCCCCGCCAAATGAGCATTTAACGATGATTGAGCTCCAAACCCTTTTACAAAACTATCCCACTTCGCAGCATCTGTTCCCGCAATTCCATACGCTGCGCAGACGACTGAAGTCTGTAGAGTCGGACGACGGGTGGATTGGGCGACTGCCATGAACTGAGTGAACGCGTCGGTGTCTTTCATCCGGCGTAAGGCTCCCACAGCGATGGTCTGCATTTCCGAAACATCCGAGTCTTGGAGGATGTGCCGAAAGAACGCCTTCCAGGCCGGAAGCTCTGCGGCCGTCGGAATGGAGAATCCAAATCCCGATAGGTGTCGGCTTAGCGCCGAGAGTCCGATGAGACGACTTCTTACGGAAGCGCCGCCATCAGAAAGCGAAGACCACGTTTGAAACGCTTCCTCGCTAGGACCATCGAAGAGGGAGAGATAGAAAGCTTGCGGCTCACTAAATTCGGCTCCTCCAGGATTAGCGGCCACGCTTCTCCACTGGGTCGTGAAAAGTCCGGGCTCGGCTAACTGGCCGCAGACGGAAAGGGCGGTTCCACTGAGCGAACCAGGCAGTCCAGGGAACGAAGGCTTAAAAAGTTCGTGAGTGATAGGCGCTTGCCATGGGCCTGTTCCAGTAACACTGCTCTTACGTTTAGCCACATTACAAACGGTTTCCAAAGCCAAGTATCTGGCTTCTTCCGACGAGAAACTCCTAATGAAGCCCGCAATATCTTGGGGTTCAAGATCCCAAGCTTCGCTGGCTTGAAGGCCAAAGAGTTGAACGTTCGCAGGAGCCGCAAAGTAAAGTTTGCGCTGCTCCGTTGTTTTCGGAACGGAAAGCGCCAACACACTTGGGATGAACTTTTTCACATCGTATTTAAACGAAGAGAGTGCGTGGACATCTCTAGGATCGAGAGCCAACATTTCTCCCGGAACGGAAGCCAAAGAGACGGAGGCTCCAGGTTCCACAGAAGCATTTTTGGGAGCGCTTCCAGCGCTTAACCAACTTAGCTCCAGAGGCGCAATCATCGCGTGCTCTGCGTCACTGAGAGAGAGAGACCAAATGCCATTGTTCTGGGTAACCTCGAGCGAGGGCATCGCCTTCGCGGCTAGCGCGGCAAAGATCTTGTCCGACATTCCCGCTGGCAATAGGGGCTCGAAAGCCGCTACCATCTGTTCGGTACTGATATTGCCGAAAGCATGATTATTCAGAACCGACTGTAGGGTTCCCCAAAACTTCGTTTCGCCGACTAGACTTCGGATTTGCGTTAAAAGCCAAGCCGACCTTCCGTAGGGACCACTGGTGTACTTGTCGTCGGGCGCGAGGCTGGGATCGCGAATGGCATCTCCTTCAGAGACTCCAAAGTTCCGTCCGAAGAGGCGATTCGTTCCATTTTCGTCTTCGACGTCGCGCGAGGATTCTTCGGCAAGCAGAGTTGCCATGCCTTCTTTAATCCACAAATCGTCCCAACCTTCGACAGTTACGAAATCGCCGAACCATTGGTGACCCAACTCGTGTTGCATGAGTCCGGTATCGCTAGAAAGGACGGATTGGGTCGTGCGGTTTTCCGCCTGAAAAGTGATGCTAGCGTGTTCTACGCCGCCTGCAGGAAACTCGGGAAGAAGAACGATCGCGTACTTTTCAAAAGGGTAGGGTATCAAGAGCGATTCATAGTGGGCGATGGCGTGAATCGTAGCGTTTAGCATTCCTTGGAAATCAGCAGTGAGTCCCTTTCGGGCCCACATCGAAACGGGAAGGCCATTGTGATAGGCCGTTGCCGTTGTAAATTCTCCAACCGCAAACGCCATCAAGTAAGAAGGTAACGAGTATTTCGTTTCGTACTTCATGGTGCGAACGCCCGAAGCGACTTGATTCAGTTTGAGATCTCCGTTTGAGATCAAAGTCTCACTAGCGGGCATAGTGAATTCAGAGGAGAAAAGCGCGCGGTCACTGGGCACATTGTGACACGGCATCCAGTTGTCAGCACCCAGAGGTTCCGAGGTTGTATAGACCACTCTGGATTTCACAGGGTCGCCAGCGCGAGCAGGCACCGAAGTGATGGCGCTGGGCTCACCGTTTGGCAAAGCATTCGCGTCACCTTCGTAAGCGATGGTAACCTGAATCTCACCTTGGCGTTCTTTGGAGGTCAAAGACGAGAGATCTACTTGGAGCAAGTCCGAAGCGATAGTGTAGGGAAGGGCGGCTCCCGTGAATAGCTTCACGGAATGAACTTCAGCGACCGAGCTATTTAGGATCAGCATTTTTTGGGAAGCATCAAGATTAAATCTAACGGCGACTTCAGCAATCAAACGGTTTCGCGACCAGTCGAAATTTCCTTTGAGGGAGTAGCCAGTCACATCTAGGCCAGGAGCCATATCCTTGCGAGAAAAGGTAGCCGCATTTCGATGGAACTCTGCATGCTGCATCAACTCGGAAGGAGAGCTTGGCTTCTCAGGAGTGACGGGAGTTTGCTTAGTGCATCCTACCGCAAGCAAAGTGATACAAAAAAGACGAAAAGCCTTAACCGCGTAGCGGCTAGTCATGTCATACATTATCAATTCCCCCAATACCCATTCACTGGATTAACTTGCTGAATAGTTTTAGTAAAGACGAGTCTTTCTATTTAGTGACGACGAGGTAGATTCTTCCTTCGTCGCCTTCGAACTGGAAGTGGTCGTACATCTCAGTGCCGCCGTCGCTATTGTCGATCGGTGCTTTAAGAATGCAATCCAACCATCCTCCTACCGGAATGCTTTCAGTATTACTTCCCTCATGGACCACTTTGCCTTCGGAATCGTAAACGTAATTTCCGCCGTGAGGGCAGGCTTTCCCCGAGCTGTGGAGAGTATGTTGTGCGGTGGTATCTAGGTTCTTAACTCGGAAGGTATCACCCACTCGGAGGCGAAACATCGTCTCGGGAGTGTTCCAGCTTTTGGCGCCCCAACCGTCTTCGATCACATATTCGAAGATTTGATGGACGTTAGTGCTAGCGAAGCTTAATCCCGAAATCAGAAAGATACCGACGAACGTTTTTAAAGCCAAAAATCGAAACATTATTTTTCTCCCAACCAAAAAGATTCCAAACCCATGTGACAATGTAAGGCAAAGGAGGGCCGCTACCAAAGCTAACCGGAAAAACCTTTAACTTTTGATACCTTCCTTGTGTAAACTAAAACGATGGACCAGCGTGTTAGCGATGTACCCCCTTGGCTGAGACCCTTGCACCGTTTGGCGTTCACGGCGATCGCCTATTTTTTTCACACCATCTATTGGTTCGTTCGACGCACTTGCCAAGTCACGTTTGTGAATAAAGAAGTCGTGACAAAAGCCAAGCCAGCCATCTTTTCCCTCTGGCATCAAAATTTTATGACCTATTTCACCTTTTTCCCGGACTGTTCGGGTCAAGCTTGGATGATGCATCCGGCGTGGTACATGGAACACATCGTAGTGACGACCCAACTTTTGGGAGTGGAAAAGCTGCGGTATGGGTCTACTCATCACGGCGGCAGAGAAGCGGCCGAAGCTTTGGTCAGCGACTTAAAAGCTGGCTACTCCACTTCGATGGCGCCCGATGGCCCTACCGGTCCCGCTAAAGTGTTAAAGAAGGGAGTTTTGCACATGGCGGAACAAAGTGGGGTTCCCGTCATTGCCGTTCGTTTCGAGTTTGGCTGCGCCATTCGCCTGCCTTTTACTTGGGAAGGAAAGCGAATTCCCCTACCTTTCTCAAAAGTTAAAATCACATTCTCCGACCCT
>JBBQIT010000280.1:0-6037 GCA_038325205.1 Bdellovibrionota bacterium | reverse complement strand
CAGACGAATGCGAATGCGCAGATCGCGATGACTACGATTAGCGCTAACACTTCTAAAGCATTGGCCGACCAACAAGCGTCAATTGCATCACAACAAGCTCAAATCGCTCAACAGATTTCGTCGGATAACCAAAAAGCAACGAGTGACCGATTGAATGCTCAGTTGCAAGCTTTGGACAAAGCGCAAACGACGGCTGCTAAATTTGAAGAACAAAAATTGGTTTATCAGCAGAACTTAGACAAACAACGTCTTGATGTTGCAAAACAGCAAGCCGATGACGCAATCAACTTAGCGAATCGTCAAGAGTCACTCCAAGAGGCTGTGGCTGCTAACGGCGGTTCTGGTAGCGGGGGAGTTCCTCCAAGTCGCGTTTTCAACTCGGCTCAGGGATTAACCGGCGGCAACGGCGGTTCTAGCAATCCTGCTTTTAACAACGCTGTAGCGAGTAACCAATCGGCTTCTAGTTTTGGCAGCGCAGCTGGTACACAAGGATTTACGGGGGCTAATAGCTTTGCCTCGGCGGCGGGTGGTAATGCCACCGCCCGAGGCATTGCGGATCTTAATTCCGTCCAAGGGTCAGGTTTCAACTCTGCACAAGCAGCTCAAGGGGCAACGGCTGCTAGAGGTGTGGGAGTTGGTTCAAATGCAGGAAGTTCTGCAGACCTGCTCTTGGCGGGTGTCGGCAACAATCAGTCTAGCGATGGTTCTGCTTACGAATGGCAGATCGATCCTAAAACGCATAAACGAGTTTTAGGGCCGGCTTCCAAAAATCGCGGCGTTACCGCAAATACGGGAACTGCAGCAAGCCGACTTAAAGTAGCTGGCAATGGACAATCAACGCCCGTTTCTCTGCGCGGCATGATGAGTTCCGGCGTTGTTTCTGGTTCCACCGCTCAAAACAAGATTTCACCGAGTTCTGGTAGTAGTGACTTAGGAATGCTTATCCAAAAAACGGCTCCTACAGGTCAAACCAATATTGCTGCGACTCCTTACTTCCGACCGGGTAACACTTCGGTTGCGATTCAGGAAACGCCTACAGCGCACGCTCCGACCCAACGAGGCGTGGCTGCGGCTGACATGTCGCGAGTTTATAATGCGCCTGACGTAAGTTTAATTGCGAAACCCGGTACCGATAGTCTTTCTCACAGCTCTAATGTGACGGTACATGGTTCTGCCGGATTTTAGATTTGGTTTCTAAATTTTATCGGGGGATGGTCGTAAAGGCCACAGTCGTCCTGGGGAAGGGCTCCAAGAGTCCTTCCCCTCTTTTTTTACAGGCGTATTTTTCAAAGTTCACTTCACGCTGATGGTCTCTGATGCGAGAGACTTGGCAGAGAAAGTGCAACTCTAACAAATACGGGGGACTCTCAAAGCTAAAGTACTGTTTGGCTTTTGTACGTCCATATTGATTGGTGTGCAGTTTGAATTTTCCTGGGGAGGAAAGTGCATTCTAGAAGTAACAAATTGATCGTTCTATCGGTTGTCGGGCTTGGATTAGCCTTGCTGATCCCAAGTTCTCCGAGAAGCCGCGCTATTTGCCGCGGTGGCGTGCGCCATTGGGTCAAAGAAAGCATTGCGCGCACTGCCGATTTTTTAAACGGTCAAGAGCGCGATATTTCATCCGGCGGAATGATGCCCGAGCGTATCCGTGGCGTCGGCCCGGAACAGACGGATCGCCGCGAAGATGTGAAACATAATGAAGTTTGGTTTGCTCCGCTGCCTCAGAAGGTTTTTTCTCGACGGGTCTCTACCGTAAAATTGCCTTCTCGAAGAGTGCCGGTAGGCGTTTCGAATCCCATTCTTAAAGGCAGCGTCAGGGGCGTTGTTGTTAGCCGAAGTTTAGCGAGCCAAAAGTATGTAGCGCCTTCTCACGCGCAATACTGGTCGGCGCTTCCTGTGTCATTTTTATGGAAAGCAATAGCGACTCCGGAAGCTTTTGCCGTAAATTTATCTCCTGAAGCTTTAGAACAGATCTTGGGAACAGGTGCAAGTCATCCAGGCGATTCCTTGGGCCTTCGGTCAGACGGTATTGGAAGTCGGCAGGGTCCTGATTTTCGGCAGTCTTTTAAAGATGCTATTGATAGGGGCATCATCGATAAATCGGACGCGATTAAACTCGCGGAGAGAATTCAAAAAAGACAGCAAGACTTGATTGGGCAAGGCGTCCCTGAAACGCAAGCCGCTCTTATTGCGGCTCAGGAAGCCGGTATTGCCGACAAGAATGGCAATCCGCAACCTATCACCGGCCCTAATGGGGGTAATGGCGGCGGAGGAGGCGGTGGTGGTGGTGGTGGTTCCGGTGGCGGTGGTGCTGGCGCAGCCCTATTTGGCGCGGCTGCGATAATTGCGGCGTCATCTCCCATTGGCATCGTTGCGGCAGGAGCTAACGCCGCAACAAGTATCGCCAAGACCAATGCAAATGCTGCCGTCACGATGGCAGCTATTGCTTCTGATGCCGCTATCCACAATGGCGCCGCGCACGCTTTCGTCGCGATCGGAAATGCGATGACAGCACTATTTATTAATCGCGATCAGCAGAATGGGGCGACCAATAGGATGTTCGCGCAATTAGGCGCGCAGATGTCGATCCTGAATAAAGAGATGCGATTAAAGTACATGAAGTTTTACGGAGACATCCGCAATAACAATTACAAAATGCTCATTTCGAGCATGCAGACCGGAGCCCAAATTGCGTTGAGCGCTCGAATGACGGCTTTTCAGATGGGCGCCCAAATGTTCCGAGGCGGCACAGGGCTTACTGTGACGCGTACCGATGGAAATAGCGTGGCTCGATTGGGGCAGTGGATCAATCCAGGGACTTTTTATCCCAACTCGGCCACGACTCGGCGCAACAACGGACAAGCAACCACCGGGAATGCTTTTCGAGGTAACGCGGTGGTGCAAGGCACTTTTCCAAGAGCGCCTGCTTCGCTCAGTGAGCCCACTCGCATGGTGGGAACCCCCGTGCGCGGTGTGGCCAGTCAGACCCAGTTAGCCATTCACGCTTTCGCTCAATCAACGGGTGACGCTGCGATCCCAGGCTCCGACCCTAAAAAAGGCCATACCGCATACGGCACCTACTAAATCGACCTAACCCCATAATTTGCTACAGAACTAACTCATTTCACCGATAAGAATTGTGAGACCTTTTTCACAATTCAAACTTCTCAAAAAAATTAATAAAAATTTATGAAAGTACTTGTAACAGGAAGTTGCGGGTTAATTGGATCTGAAGCCGTCATTCACTATGCCTCAGAAGGGCACGAAGTGATGGGCATCGATAATAATTTGCGGAGCTATTTTTTCGGCGCCAAGGGAGACACTTCAGGAGTCCGCACACAATTACAATCTGAATTTGAGAATTATCGTCATCAACAGATCGATATTCGAAACCGAGAAGCAGTCGCTAAGGTCTTTGAAGGCTTCAAACCAGATTTTGTAGTGCACGCTGCAGCGCAACCCTCACACGACTGGGCCGCTCGAGAGCCTTTTACCGACTTTGAAGTCAATGCGATGGGAACGCTGAATTTATTAGAAGCGTTTCGCACTCATACGCCCAACGGGGTATTCGCTCTGATGAGCACGAATAAAGTTTACGGAGACGCCCCAAATTTTTTAGCGATGGAAGAGGGCGAGAAGCGATATGATTATAAAGGAACCTTCTTTAAGAAGGGGATCGACGAAACCCTATCGGTCGACCATTGCTTGCACTCTCTTTTTGGAGCTTCCAAGCTTTCGGGCGACATCATTTGCCAAGAGTACGGCCGCTATTTTCAATTGAAGACTGCTGCGTTTCGCGGAGGCTGCCTTACCGGAAGCCGCCACGCTGGTGTAGAACTTCACGGGTTTCTTTCTTACATCGTCCATTGCGCGGTCAACGGATTGCCCTACACGATCTTTGGATACAAAGGGAAACAGGTCCGCGATCAGATCCACTCTTCGGATGTAATCCAGGCATTAGAGCTATTCCGAAAGTCGCCTCGTTGCGGGGAAGCTTACAACTTAGGCGGCGGGTATGAAAATAGCGCTTCCGTCATTGAAATCGTAGACCGGCTTCGCAAAGATTTCGGACTAGATCTAGAGACTAAGTATGATCCCCAGGCCCGTAAGGGAGATCATATTTGTTATTACTCCGACCTCACGAAAATTAAGAATCACTTTCCTTCGTTCAAGCTCACGATGAGCTTAGATTCGATTCTCAAGGAGATGGTAGAGAATGCTTCAGCCACAACAACAAGAAAAGCTGCCTGAGTTAAACCCAATCTTCGATATCGCCGTCTCTGAGTGGAGCTCTGTTGCTACAAGAGCTCCTCGGGTCACCTTATCGCCAAGCGCCGTGCGCTACTTTGACAATGTGGTTCGATCCAGTCGATGGAAACGCAAGATGGCGGCTTATCGGGAGCACTCCACCCAATTTCTGAGTCAGGTCGTACCTGCCAATAAAAAGGTACTTTTGATTGGGTGTTTGACAGCGGAAATTCTAGAATCGCTTAACCCTTCCGTCGGAGTGGGATTAGACGTCAGTGAAAATGCGGTTAGGATGGCTCGAGCCAACTGCCAGAACCCAAACATTAAGTATCATTGTTCACTGCCCGAAAATTTTAAGACCTCTGAAAAGTTCGATTATGTGGTCGTCTTGAATGTCGTCGATCATACAGAAGATGTTCTCGCTTTAGTTGATTCCGTGAGTAAGTTTGTACATGAAGATTCGCGAGTCATCTTGTCGATGCTTAATCCGCTTTGGCATCCTTTGGTAAAGTTCGCCTCTCGTTTAAAAATTCGTATTCCCGATCACAAACGAAATTTGGTGGGAAGCCGGATTCTAGGAACGGCCCTTGAGATTAAAAGTTTTAAGGTAATGGACAAATGTCGACGGGTTCTCATTCCTAAGCGAATTCCGGGCATCTCTTGGGTGTGCAATCAATTTCTCTCGAGACTTCCCGGGTTAAACTCTCTTTGTTTCATTCAATACGTCACAGCGAAGCCAGCTCAGTTAAAGCGAACCTCGCAGTCGAGCTGTTCGGTTATTATTCCGTGTTTTAATGAGGAGGGGAATATCGCCGAGTGTATTAAGCGGACTCCCCACATGGGAAGCTTTACCGAAGTGGTGGTTGTAAATGACGGCTCTAGGGATCGAACGGTCGAGGTCGTGAAGGCTTTGATGCCCTCGAATTCGAATATTACTTTGATTACCTATGAAAAGAATCAGGGCAAAGGAAACGCGGTATTAAAGGGCATGAAAGCGGCCAAAGGGGATATTGTTATGATCCTTGACGCTGATATGACCGTTCCGCCAGAAGAGCTTACCGATTTTTTTGAAGCCCTTGAGTCTAAGACTGCCGATTTCGCCTCAGGCACCCGTTTCTTGTACCCGATGGAAAAAGAAGCGATGCGGTTAGCGAACTACTTCGGCAACATCGTGTTTTCGAAATTGGTCGAAGTCATCGTCGGCTCGGAATGCTCGGATACTCTATGTGGTACCAAAGCGATGCGAAAGGTCGACTTTGCCGATTTCAAATTGGAAGACGCAGCCTGGGGAGATTTCGATCTTATTTTTCACGCGGCTCGTCGCAAATTAAAATGCGTTGAAGTTCCCGTTCATTACAAAAATCGAGTCGCCGGAGAGTCGAAAATGAAGGCTTTTAGCTCGGGCATCTCTTTTCTGAAACTCTGTCTTAGAAAATGGTCGGAACTTCCTTGAAACTCCGTCTTATCCATAATGCAAAGCCAACGGATGCCACGGTTGCAGAACCTTCCGCGCTCAATAAGACCCGTCTCTGTCTAATGGTAGCCGCCCTTTTTTTCTGCCTTAAGCTGCCGATGTGCTTTATTTCAAACAATCCCGAGGAGCTTCGGGATTTCGATCATTACGTCAAAACCTCACAAGGGCAGTATGCTTACCGTGACTTTGTCTGGCTATATGGACCTGTTGCTCCCCTTGTTTACGGAACCGCTCTTAGAATTCTGCCCCATAGATTGATCTCGGTAAGGCTCGTAACACTCGGATTTTGGACGGCGCTATCCGTCTTTCTGGGAC
>JBBQIT010000279.1:0-6046 GCA_038325205.1 Bdellovibrionota bacterium | reverse complement strand
ACTGTTCGCATCCCCGAACGCTTTTGGAGAGCCACGAATGCTTCGCTGTCATCGGGAGATAACTTAATTTCTTCAAAAGTAATGTCCCGTTGTTTCAGTAACCCTTTCGCGGCTACACAATACGGGCAGTAATCTTTCGTGTACACAACCACTTGAGCCATTTAAAACCTCTCCTTCAACATTGGAGAAACGTCTTACCACATTTCTTTGAATTATTTACTTAGCTTTGCTTGAATGAGAATTCTGTATAGAATTTACGGATATGAGAGCTCTGTTTTTCACTCTACTGGCGCTGTTTTTAGTCTCCGGTTACTCCATTGCGGAAGAGGATCAGGTTCAAATCGGCTTTTTTGAAACCTCACCTTGGGATGTACTTCAGGGGGGATTCTACGGGACCTATAGAGTGGCTCCTCCGGCCGGACCAAACTCTCCCAAAAAGAGTGTCACCTGGAGGGTGAATATTCCAAAGCCCGGCGCCTCCTACACGGTACAAGCAACTTGGATAGCCGACCCCAGCAACGCCCGATCGGCGAAATACAGCATCTTCGACGGAAAAAAATTCCTCCGCGCGGTTACCGTAAACCAAAAGGTGGCTCCCAAAGGCGACAAGTCAGGGAGTGTAACCTTTCAAGATTTAGGTACTTTTTTGATCACTAGCACCAACCTCCAAGTCGATCTCTCCAACGACGCCGATGGGCGGGTAGTCGCCGACACAATACGTGTGAAATAGGCCTTGATCGGCTTGATTCTTTTTCCTCATTTAGCTATGGTGCGGCCCTTATTGGGGCCTGCGGGATGAAAGGATGTTTTTTGTGCGTCGTCTCGTTGTCCTGGCTTTTGTCTTCGCTCTATTAGTCCCCAATTTTGGTTTTGCCAAAAATACTTCCGAAAACCGGACCTCAATTTTTAGCCTTAGGAATTTAACCTGTGGTCTTGTCATCCTGGCCGTCGGAATCGCGGCCCACGATCTCTGGCCTGCCCGAGCGAAGGCCCCCGCTGTGGTAGCGAATGCTACTACCCGACTGGACAAGGCCACTTTAGAAGCCAACGTTACGATGATTGAACCTTATCGATTGGTGGATAAGGACAGCGTCTCAAACGCAGCCGCGAACCCCAAGGCTTTTCAAGTGCAGCTCGAAGACGGTTTCGTTCTTCTTCCCTATTCCCCTTTCTCTTTTCCTGAGGAAAAAGTGCTTCGGTTTGCTGGCAAGTCTGCCGTGGAGATTCGGGAGATGCTTCAAGGTGAGGACCTGCCGCTACTCGTGGTCAAGTTTGATCCGGCCGATCCCAATATGGAGAGCAAGCGGCGAGCTATCTACCTACACGAATATATGAAGATGTTGCTCAAAAAAGCCGAGTTAACCACTAGGGTCATGATCAAGGGCGAAGAAGTTAACCCATTGGAGTACGCAGCCAGCCAGAACGTCGAATTACAGGAGCGCTACCAGACCCAAATCGAAAAAGCCGAACAGACTGGCAAACCGGAAGATTTGGCTGAGGCCTTTCTAACCGCGGCGGAGTACAGCTATTTTGAAGTTTATCGCCTCTACCTGGATACTAGAAACTCTCTTGAAGTAGCTCTAGTGCAACTGCGGTTAGCCAAGGAATTAGGACTCACCGAGCCCGCCTCCGAAATTATCGTGAGTAGACTTCACGACCAGATGGACTCCCTTAACGATCGGATACGAGACATTGGAAATATAGAGAAACTGCTCTATTTGGACGAACGTCAGAGTTCACTAACCAAAGAACAATTTCATGCGATTTGGAACTATGACTTGCTACTCCAGCGAGTGTTCCAGCTGCAAAAAGTGGCGCGCGAAGTGCTTCCTAAAGTGGAACCACCTCCTCTTCGCATATTTATCATTCCTCTTGGCCCACCAGCGCCACCCCAGCCGCCAGAAGAAAAGCCAGCTGCGAACGAAAATCCCAAAGTCGCCAATAGACGACACATGATGACGCGTAGCGTGGCCTAAATTCTCGAAATCTGGCCAAAAATTTATCGACGATGGCCTAGTTTTTGACTTTTTTCCAGTGGGCGAGTGCCTGAGGCGATGGCATATTAGTTGCTCAAGACATGGGTGGGAGGTCTTAATCATGAATCGGGTGACCAGAATCTTAGGGATGGTAGTTAGTCTCTTTATCGCAAGCCAAGCGTTCGCCGAACCCGGCCAAGGGCGCTGTGGAATGATCAACGACTACATCAGCATTGACGGTGAAGTCGCCTTTTACATTTCGGACGACGACGAACGAGCTCAAGAACTTTCTCAACTCAAGCAATCTGGTTTTTGCCAGATTTCTTCAGGACCCAGATGTGGGGCCAATACCAACTTCGTCACGCTCGATGGGGAAAATGCCTTTTTTTCTTCAGAGCCCAAAGAGCTTATCACTATGCTCATTACGCTCTCTCAATCGGGCGTGTGCTCCAACGATGCTTCTTTGACAGGATGCTCGGCAAACGCTAACTACGTCACACTCAAGGGCGAGAAGACCTTCTATGTAAGAGATTCTCAAGCCAGAGTTAATAAACTTATCGAATTAGCGGCCGCTGGAAAGTGCCGAGAGTAAGTTTTGTTCTTTTTGGGATAGCCTAGGACGATATCCTCTTAGCGCTCTTGATTGAGTTTGGTAAGAGAGCTGCTTTTCTACCATCGCATTGAAAACTTTTAGCAGATTCGAATGTACCGCTCTTGATTCGGGCGTCAGCTTCTCAAGCAAGTAATGAATCGCTTCAATCGTGGAATAGCAATGCGCCTCAGGTTGTTTTCTCACTTTGAACTGCGAAGGAACTAAAGGAGTAAAGCGGATGGCCTGAAGGGAATGAAGGTTCGTACTCAGCCTCCGCATCCGTTTGGCTTGGCCCCAAGTGGCGTCTATTAAAAACACCACTAGTTGCTTGTCCCCCGGGAAAAGTGATCCGTGCTCGCGACTATCGAAGTCGGTTAGGTCTATAGACTTTTGCCCTGGATACAAAACCAAACAATGATTTGAGGGGTCTTTGATAAGAGCGTTCACTGCCGCGTGATGGGTGAAGTTATTCCCCTCAAGCAATAAGGAATTACTAAGACAACGGTGAGCCATTCTCCCCGTCGCCACACTTCGTCTGGCTTCATCCCGATGAATCAAAATAATGAAGCGTACGTTGGGTTGAAAAGGGCGAATATGCTCGCAATAGCAGGTAACTGAAGGCTTCTTGCAGCCCAAGCACTTTGGCCTAGGAGGCTCTTCGGCGTCCAATCGATCTTGTCGCTTTTTAAGAAATTCGTCCAAATTCACGGGAGCATTCTACCACGGAGTTTGGGCTTAGGCGGGCAGACTTTGGTTCTCGGATTCCTTTACCGGGGCCGGGTTCATGAACTGTCCACGACAGTTGTCGCACTTTTTACAAGCGGTTCCAGCGGATTCGCCAAAGTACTGGCGAAGGAATTGGCCACGACATTCCGTCGTTTGCCCATAACGCATGATCATTTCAATTCGCTCTTTGTCGGCGTTGTAACGTTCGTCATAGTGTTTTAAGAAGCTCTCGAATTGGTCCGCATCCTTAAAGGTCTGAACGAGACGAACTCCTTTACGCTTCTTGATAATGCCTTCTTTTTCGAGATAGGCGAGTAGCACTCGAACTTTCGTTTTGCAGATTCCTGCCGCTTTGATGACGTCTTCAATTTTTAAATCCAC
Organism: Bdellovibrionota bacterium; assembly: GCA_038325205.1. Classification (GTDB taxonomy): domain Bacteria; phylum Bdellovibrionota; class FAC87; order UBA2466; family UBA2466; genus JBBQIT01. The sequence goes on along the minus strand of JBBQIT010000279.1, from coordinate 2,371 downwards.
ATCGGGATTCTGCGACATTTGAAGTAGGACGGTATAGAGATGCCCCGCATCCGCACGAGTAGGATATTTGCCACCAAGGAAGTAAGAATGAATTCTTTTGTCTTCTATCCGGTAAAGAAGGGCGGCTATCGCCTTTTTTCCATCCCGGCCGGCGCGTCCTGCTTCTTGGTAATAGCTTTCTACAGAATCCGGAAAAGTGTAGTGAATCACGAATCTAACGTCTGGCTTGTCGATACCTAAACCAAAAGCTTTCGTCGCTACCATCACTTGATAACGATTCGCCATGAAATCTTCTTGAATCATCTCGCGATCACGCATTTTCATTTTGCCATGATACTTGCCAGAAACAATTCCCGCTCCTAAGAGTTTGGCGTGAAGCTCGTTGGCAATTTTAACGGTACTTGCGTAAACGATTCCATTGCCGCCGCTTTCGTTTACTATTTGGAGCATTCTTTTAAATTTAGCTTCTTCGTTTACCGTTCGGTAGACGTTGAACTCGAGACTGGGCCTATCAATTCCCGTACTAAACACCGGCGCATCGGGAATATTGAGCTGTTCGAGAACGTCTTTAATAATTTCTGGAGTCGCTGTCGCGGTAAGGGCCAATACCGGGGGATTTCCTAAAGCTTCAATAGCCCGTCGGATCGAAAGAAATGCAGGTCGGAAGTCATGGCCCCATTGCGAAACGCAATGGGCTTCATCTACGACGAAAAGAGAGACCTTTCCTTTGCAAAGAGCCGCCAAATATTCACGATTTTCTAAGCGTTCTGGGGTGACGTAAATTAGCTCCGTCTGCCCATTTTTGACATCCTTAACGGCTTGAATCTCTTCGGCGTGAGTAAGGGTGGAATTGAGCTTAGTGGCCTCGACGCCCGCCTCTTCCATCTTCGTCGTCTGGTCTTGCATGAGGGAAATAAGCGGTGAAACCACGATCGTCGCGTGGGGAAGCATTAGTGCAGGTAATTGATAACAAAGGGATTTTCCAGCTCCTGTCGGCATCACGCCGAAGGCGTTCTTCCCTTCCATTACCGTTTCAATGAGCTCTTTTTGGCCCGGTCTGAGACGGCGGATGCCAAAATGCTCTCGCGCTTTTCGCGCTAGCTTAGCCCAATCAAGCTTTGATTTTTTCTTCGCACTCCCCACGGCTGGGTTGTTGTGCAACCTGTATGCCGTGAGACTACGTAGCTAAGGCAGCCTTATCACGAGGCTTACGTTCGCGCTTTTTGGGCGGTAGGAAATACTGCCCGGGCCGATTTCGGAATCGCACCCGCATGGCGCGCAATAGCCGCCTAACGATGGGGAACTTCACGTCTCGCGCTCTGATCGCCACAAAAAATGCCAACGAATATGAGACGGCAAAGTTTAGGGTGCCAATGATGAGAATTCCTATGATGGGCAGGATGGATTGGGTCCAATGAAAGTCAGGAGTTCCGGCCAAAGCGCAAAGAGCAAATGTAAGCTGAGAAGAAGAAAGCGTCACGTGACGAACATCGATAGGGAGCCCCAGGAACTTTCCGAAGATAGGTGTAAAACCTAACAAAAACCCAAGGCTGATATTTCCAGCGAGCAAAGTCGCATTATTCGAAATCCATTTTCCAATCTTCTCGGCCCCACTCTTACCAAATACCTGGATAAGCCGTCTTTGCTGAGCCAAAGCTTCTGGAATTCTTCTAAAGACGATCCAATTCTCAAACCAACCGGCCGCCAGGCTGGAGAGAAAAAGATGAACCCCAGTAAGAGCGGCAGTAAAGATCGTAAAACTTCGGATGGGGTTTACCGACTGCAAGACGTGCTCAGCGGTTTCATGGGAGATCAGATGACGTCCGGTTACCGCATGAACCCCCAAACAGACAATAACCGCGACGGGAACTAAAAGAGCCAAGTTACCTACTAACGCCGCAAACTGCGAACGAGTCATCCGGCAGGCTTCATTCACAAACTCTCGGACTTCGCCTTCCTCTTCCAGATCTCTCAACTTTCCGCCTAAGGCCGACGCGGTAGCTGACGGTTGCTTTGTCGCCAACGTAAAGCCTACCAGTTGGAGAAAGGCAAAACTGAAAGAATAGTTGAGGGAATAGAAGAGGCCTTCGATGAATAGAGGCGCCCCCATAACGTAGATCGCAAACTTGGCGTAGGTCGTCCCTATCATCAGCACACCGCCGCCCATTCCTTTACGAATCATTTCGAAGTATTCGCCCCGGGTGGAGGTGATGTAATGCTCTCCGGTTTCCCCAGCTCTCTCAACGATTTTACGAGAGACCAATCGCATGTTGGTGCGAATGAGATCGGTGAACGTTTTTTGGGAAAGCCTCTCTTCCACTAAGGTCGCCAGAAATTGAATTACGATGACGCTTTTGTCACCGCCTAAAGG
>JBBQIT010000278.1:0-6076 GCA_038325205.1 Bdellovibrionota bacterium | reverse complement strand
AGTACCTGTCCGCGTTTCACCTACTTATCAAAGGGGGGAAAGTAGACGGTTCGCTTCCAACTTATGATTCTATGCCTTCCAGAATCGTTGAAAGCATTTGCTGAGATCCTTGCACCAGCTCCTTGAGCTTATCGATTCTTTGCGGAGAGATTTCAAAACTTTGGATTTCGTCGTTCGGAAGGTTTCGCATTCCATCCAGCGCAATATTCGTTTCCTCCAGAATCCTTTTCTCTCTTAAGCGAAGGACTCCTCCTATGGCCTCACCTAGATTTTCATTAGGAATTAGTTTCTGCTCTCTGCCGTCTGAGCCTGCCGCTAGGAATAATACCCTATATTCAAGCAATTCCGACATTGCCAGACTAACTAAAGCCTTCGACACTTTGAGCTGCCTAGCTATTTCCGTCGCGGTTAGCGGACTTTTTGATAAAAAAACCAGCCCCCAGATTTCACCTTGTACGCGCTTGAAGCCCCAGTGTTGAATAAATTGTCCTGCCACATCTATAAAAGCTCTAAGGGCGCGTGGCATAGGCTGTGTGGGCGATTGCGGCGGACGCTTGCTCTGCTCATCCTTAAACTTCCCTTTGGATTTTCTCGCTTTTACTGTTGCCACTAACTCTCTCCTGTAAGTCTATGATTAAATTCTCCGATCCCCTTCAAATTTGAATGAGAACTCGCCGGCGCCTATCTAGTTACTATCCTAAAAGTCAGAAGTTAGAATTGTCTCCCAATCCCAGATCGGGCCCCAGCTGCACAGATTGATTTATCATTTCATTAACTAAATTACCACCCGCAAAAGCGACTTAAGAAAATAGAGTAAAAAGGCTAAATTAGCTATGGGTGTCGTACCTGATGCTTGCCAGGCTGCAATAATGTCTATTGACATGGTTTAATAAATGTTAAACTATAAAAAACAACTAAGGAGGTCCCTGTGAACGACAGCTATCACTTAAGAAATATAGCCCTAATGATTTCCTCGGCCGCAGGTGCCGTAGGATGTTGGATTATATATCTACTGGTAACCGTAAAGTTTTAGGCAAAAAGGAGAGTATGCATGTTCAGAAAGTCAGACAAGTTGATGTTAGGTTGTGCCTTTGCAAGTTTCTTGTTTAGCGTCTACCTATGGTTTTTTGTCGATCATCAGGCGGGAAACTTTGTTGGACTATGGGTGCCGAGTATTTTGGCGCTTTGGATCGGAATTCACCTCTGCATTGGCCGTTTAGAAGGGAAGAGAGGAACAAATGCTAACCGCTGAATTACTATTAACAATATTTTCCTTTGGACTTTTGATCACTGGGATCGCATTTAAAGCGATCCTGGAGGCAAGAGATGAGATTAGTGAAAAGGAATCGCGGGCAGAAAACAAAAAGGCAAGCTTTCCAATACACGCACTATCAAAACGCGAAACCGAATTCAGGTAGCTTTGAGCCACTTAAATAATTTATCGGCAGGTGAAAACGTGGAACCATATTCTCTGACAGTCTACTACGACGGGCTATGCCATTTATGCTCGCGTGAAATTTCTCATTATCGTCTCCAGAAGGGGAGCGAGAATATCTATTTTGTAGATATTGCCAAGCCTGGTTTCGATGCCGCGAGAGAGGGATTAGATCCCTACCGAGTTAACAAGGAAATGCATGTCCGACTTGCTAACGGCAGGGTTGAGATTGGGGTGGCTGCATTTTCCGCAATTTGGGATTTGCTACCGAAGTATAGGTGGCTCGGGCGGTTTTCTCGCGAGAAAGTTCCCAATAGGTTCCTGCGTGTTGGATACCGTGTCTTTTCGGAGGTTAGGCCCTTTCTTCCGCGCAAGAAGGGTGATTGTGAGGATAGCCCGTATTGCGACCAAGAATCACGGAGCCCTCAGTGAAAGAGAAAGTAAAAACTAAATATCTTCTACGCCCCTTAACGAAGAAAATAATCTTGAGATTGGCAGCCCTATATAACCTCGTTTGGGGTCTAGCAATAATTCTATTTCCAAATTTTCTGTTTGATTGGTCAGGGCTTACGCGACTGAACTATCCTGAGATTTGGCAGTGTGTGGGGATGATAGTTGGGGTTTATGGAGTAGGCTATTGGATTGCCTCTGAATCTCCCGATGAGCACTGGCCGATTGTTCTCGTTGGACTATTAGGGAAAATATTTGGTCCGATCGGTTTCCTGAAGGCAATCTCCGAGGGACGTTTCAACTGGACCTTCGGAGCTACTATTGTCACTAATGACCTCATTTGGTGGGTACCTTTTGCGCTTCTTCTCGTTGGCGCTTACCAATCAAAACACTCCAGATCTAATTCCGTTCAAGGAGTAAAATCATGATCGCGTATCCTATAGTGTTTAAGTCGCAAGCCATCGCGCAGTTCGGCAAGGGAAATTCCTGGTCTATTTACTCGGGAGAAAACTCGGCCCTCTGCTCGATTCCCCCTGAGTTTGAAGGGCCGGGTGGTGGTTTTAGCCCGGAGGATCTTTTCGCCCAATCCCTCATCAACTGTTTTGTCGCGACCTTCCAAGTAATGTCAGCGCAATCGAGAGTCAGCTTTGATCGCGTTGAGGTGGAGGGGACACTTACGGTGGATAAAGATGAGTCTAGGCAACCTAGGATGAAAAAATTCCTTCTCCAAATTAGATTGTATTCCCCTTCTCATCCAGATCGTTTGAAAGTACTTGTCAAAAAGGCGATTGAGTCCGGTTTTGTTTTGAACTCGGTAAAAACGACGATCGAATTCAAACTGGATCTCAGATGACTTGGGTATTTTTTTGGTACAGTTTACACTTTGGTTGCTGTCTTTTTATGACGGCGGTCATATGGTTGGTCCAGGTGGTTCATTACCCATCTTTCCGCTATGTTTCGACAGAGAAATTTATTGATTTTGAGTCATTCCATCGACAGCGTATTACGTGGATTGTCGGACCCGTAATGCTCTTAGAACTGGGAAGTTTCGTGCTTTGGATCCTTCTTAGTCCCAGCGCGATCGCATGGATTAGCGGCCTGTCTGCTTTAGGGGTCCTTGCTTTCACTTTTTTGGTAAGCGTTCCCATCCACAATAGTCTGTCGCTCGGTTTTTCTAAGGCGAGTTTGGGTAGCTTGGTCGCTTCCAATTGGGTAAGAACTATTTCTTGGACAGCGAGAACGGTATTCCTGGTTTTGAACTTTCCGGCCATGATTGATTCGTATTACAAAGGAGTTCTTTGATGTTAGTGAGTGCCATTCAAATCACCATAGCAATAGTACTGTTAAATGTTTGGTTGGTTCGAGCCAATCGAAAGACAAAATATCGCGGGGGATACTCCAATACTCTTTTAGAAGAGTTTGCTGCGTACGGTCTTCCGATTTGGCTTTGCTACACCGTTGGGATTCTAAAGGTTAGCGCTGCGATTATGCTTCTGGTGGGCTTGTGGAAATCTAATTTGGTAATTCCCGCTACTTTGGTCGTGGGAACTTTGATGGTTGGCGCTGTCGCCATGCATTTCAAAATTAGAGATCCCCTGGTCAAGTCCTTCCCGGCTTTGGCTATGATAGCGCTTTGTGTTCTCAATTTGGCATTGCGATGATGCGTAAGTGGCCGTCTACTTTTTGGTTAGACCGAAGTTCTCTGATAGGGATCTTGCCAGGTTACCCTACATACGGCCACAGATGCCAAATACGCAGGTACCCCTCGTTCAATATAAGTGGGGAAGGAACAACGACAGTGATCCATAAAAACAGCCTTCTGAATCTCGGAAACCTTCTGAGCCAGCTACGATCGAGGTGCATACCGATACCCTGGATGGCGAAGTAGAGAAGCTGGGTTCCAAAGAGGTTCCGACCCACGATCCAGAAGAGTGTTCCGTTAATGGTAAATTCGTGGATTAGCCCCGAGACCAGAAAGGTAACGGCAAGGGCAACGGTGGGTCTTCGGCGGAGCGGCCAGATAATCGTGGACAAGAAAAGATCGCTAGTCCATCGGTTCCACCGGCTGCCCCAGAAATCGGAAAGGTTCGCTGCTTTAAACGGGTGATCATGTACCGGTACAGGCAGACGACCGGTGGGGAAAAAGACAAGAGCAACGAAAGCGCCGTAGGCCTCGCTCGTAAGATAAAGAATCGGAATTCCGAAGTAGCCCATGACGACCAGTGAGGGATGCCAGTACGAAAATATTTTCGCGTAGCCGAGATAGAAGGCGAACGAAAGGAATCCAAAAGTTAGGGCGTGCTTTAAAGAAGTCTTCACTTCCCTAGCAGACGCAGGCCGGGCGCGGGCCAATGCCTCCGCAGAGGTAGTCGGACTGAGAAGGTAGAAGAGCGAGCGTTCTTTTACCTTTTTCCTGAGGACATAGATATTGATTGGCTTAAGGATGCAGGCCGCAACCGCCAGCGCAGCATTGAATGCCAGAGTCATCGTCCAATTAACGGTAAGGTTTAGCATCTGAATATAATGATAGCCCATAACAAAGAGTCTGGGCGAGTACCCATCTACTTTTCATACCCAGAGTACAGTCTCTTACTTGTTAGGGGATGGAGAGTGAACGAGCGCCGTTCCTCTGGAAAGAGAAGAAAGGTGTCGATGCGTTCATCAAAAAATTCAATATTCAAGATCCGGCGGTTGAAAAACTGGCTGTGATTGTTCGAGCCGCCGATACCGATTGTTTGAATTTATCGCCTCAGGCGTCGGGACTCCTCGCCATTACGCTGGGTCTTTCTGAGAATTTAAAGGATGACCACGTGATGCTGGCGCAGGGGTTGGGAAAAGGTCGCTGAGAGTCAGGAAGCCGGCGAGAACGAACATAAGAAGTAATTGGGTTAATGGCGGCGCCCCCTCGTGCGTTGCGTCGATAAGAGCCCTTAATTTCGAGTAAAATGGAACGATGTCGATCACTTCAGAAAAAGACTTAGAAGCCCTTCGCAAAGTGGGCAGAATCGTCGCAAACTGCCTTCGCTATATGATATCGAAGCTTGAGCCAGGCATTACGACAGGCGAGCTAGACCGCCTCGGTGGCAAATTTCTTGAAAGCCATGGGGCGAGATCAGCTCCGAGACTCACCTATAAATTCCCAGGGCATACGTGCATTAGTGTGAATGAAGAAGCCGCCCATGGAATTCCGGGCTCTAAGATTCTCAAAGCGGGAGATCTAGTGAACATCGACGTTTCGGCTGAATTAGATGGCTATTTTGCCGACACTGGCGGTTCGGGGATCATTCCGCCTGAAACAAAACTCCATCTGCAATTGTGTGCCGTAGCAAAACAGGCCCTAGAAAACGCAATGCTTGAAGCGCGCGCGGGAGCCAAGCTCAATCGGATCGGTTACGCGATAGAGGCCGAAGCCACGCGAAATGGATTCACTGTCATCGAGAACATCGGCAGCCACGGCGTGGGCCGTGCGCTTCATGAGGACCCAGGGTTTATTCCTGGTTACTATGACAAGGGTGACAAGCGGATATTGAGAGAGAATCAGGTCATTACGATTGAGCCGTTCATTTCATCTGGCGCTCTAGAGGTATTCGAAAATGGTGACGGATGGACGCTCGTTACCCGTCCGGGAATCTTCACGGCTCAATACGAACACACCATCGTCATCACTAAAGACAAGCCGCTTATCATGACCTTACCGGGGTAGTGTTACCCCTCCCACTCGCTTGGAGTGCATCTTCCCTGAATCACGGACAAAAAGCGGATAACGGCGGCTTACCCTGAGATAGTCACTGCTTTTAGGTTGATCAGACCTGCCTAAATAGGTTACCTAAAATTACTTTGAAACCTTCAACTTCACTTTCCTTCCGCACCACAATCTTTGCCATGATAGTCGCCATAACCCTTGCCGCACCGGCGATGGGGGACGAGCGGAAGAGCCAAAGCTCTTGGAAGAAAGTTTGCGGAATTGCGGTTCTTGTGGGGGCCTCGCTCTATTTCGGCGCTCGGTGGGTGCACCATCGGGTTGAGATCGCTGTCGTTCAGCAGGTAATTACAAAGGCTGACGTTGATACTGAGATTTTGTCGACCGAAACTCAGTCTGAGAAAGCCGCCGAGTTAATTCTCGTCGCTTTCTACCAGTCCGGCACTTATCTCAATAGGCCGAAAAGTATCATCGACGAGGCGGAGGAATAT
>JBBQIT010000277.1:0-6090 GCA_038325205.1 Bdellovibrionota bacterium | reverse complement strand
GTTCGTGGCTTGAAAACCCGCAATTCACGAGACCGTCCCCCACTATCCATTCCTCCAAGTGGAATATGGATTTTTTGAAATCTGAAAAGTGAATGTCTGGTAAATGAAATACATCATTATGAAAGGGAGATGTGTCTTCGGTACGAAGTTTGGCTTCTTCTTGGGCTGTAGTGGGAACCTCCAGGACGCCAAAAGCAGGCTCTTTAACTAAGGCTCCTAGCGCCAGGAATAACTGCAATATGTTTTCTGCGGACACATTGATAACAAAACCGATTAACCCATCGGGACGTTTGGAGACTGAGTAACATTCAAAAATGCCCTCAAGCGTGGACACCTTGATGCCTTTAGGCAGCAGGAAGGGCTTTTGCTTGCGAGATCTAAATCGCGAAATGCCGATTCCGACAGCACAACAAAAAGCGATAAAAAGAATCGTGACGAGCGAAACAAGGAGCAAAAAAGGGATGCCTCTTAAATGCATTGTAGAATTTTACTGCGAGTCATTGCCTTCTTACACTAAATAGTGACGCTCCCTGGCGTGGTGAGAAAATGCCGACGTGATATAAAATGGCATCAAAGGGGCAAACATGAAATGGTCGAAAATCGTTACCAGTCTTGGGTTTCTAGGGTTTTGTGTCACATCGTTTGCGACGAACCCTCCGGCTTTTATGCCGCCAGGACCTGATTTTATTAACTGCACGACTTCGAAAAGTTTTGAGCACGTGGTCTACTCGAATCGCTGTATCTTTTCGAACGAAGTGATGACGGGTATCCAACAACTCACCCCAACGCTCGCCATTTATTGTGCCGAGGTTCAGGTAACGTGCAACGGAAAGAAAATTCCCGTCGAAGCCTTGGAACAAGACGAGTAATCCTATTTCCCGGCGTGCTTGTCTAAATACTCAACCGTTTTTTCGGAAGCATCGGTGAGATGCGCGTGAATAAATGTGCTCATCGAGATGAGACCGCCGCGGCCCCCTGAAGTGGCGATCACATCAAAATCGGCGAGTGTGTCGGCTCCGTGATGAAGTTTTACTAAGACATGCAGATTGGAAGAGCCAGCGCCCATCCCGACTAAAGCGCGAGCGGCTCCCGAACCATGCTCGAATAAGAATGCGGTAGTTTCGAGTACGAGACCCTTGTCTCCGGCAACGTAGCGCTTGGCCTTGAACCCCTTTTTTACCAAGTCACCGATCAATTGTTCGGCCAAGCGATCGTGAATGATGGTTTTTTCTTCGTTAACCCGCGACGTTTCGTTGGCCTTGTCCCCTGTAACTTTCATTTGGTCGGTCACCGTTGGCTTAACCAAAATCACTTCGCTTTTGGTAAAGTTCCCTGCTTGAGGAATCACTCGCTCGTTTTTAATTTGCCCGCGAGCACAACCTAACATGAGTAGTGCCGAGGCAAACAGGGACATCGAAAGAAGGGGAATGCGGTTCATGGTCGTCTCCTGTGAAAGTGAACAAAAGTTGTCGAACCATAGCGCGATTGGGCTAGCCCGGCCAGCGTTTTTGTAAGGAGGAAAGGTTTGGTAGAATATCTAGTGAGCGAGCGCAGGGCCCGGAATGATTTGCCAACCCTTTTCCGGGCTATGCCGTTGAAGATAAGTCACCACGATTCGCCCCGAGACGTCGGTCAGACGAATTTCATCGAAATAGTCGGCGTCGGGAACCTTAGCAAAATGATCCGCAATCTGTTCAAAGAGTTTATCCTCTCCGAGTTTCACGCCTTTTTGCTGCTCTCCCGCTCTGCGCCATCTTTCGACGGTGCCATCCGCTTGCACCACCAAAGTTAATCCCCCTCTTGCATATTCGGTCGGGGATTGGCTCCAGGGGATTTGAATGATCAAACTTCGACGGGCCAGAAGATGGCGCAAGTGATTGTTCGCGGCGCCTGGCAAAAGGCGGTACTTTAAATTTCGACCCAATTCGGATTCGATGGCGGGAAAGATGATTTCGCCATCTAACTTGCTCGTCGCCTGTTTAAGAATGCCACCGATGTCGTGGGCATTTCTGGGAGTGAACGTCTGCTTGATCTCAGTCGCCCCCACGATGAGGTTAGTCCTGGTATCGATAATCCATAGATCAAACGAAGGTCCAAGTTCTTCGGTGATATCTTTTTTGTGCTCCCGGGAGATCAATGCCCGATGCTGCAGGTCTAAACTCATCACGATCGGAATCACCGCATTCGCTTCTTGCAAGAAGCGAACAAAGGCCACCGGTTGAAAGGATCGGCGCTCTCCGAATAGGGAATGGGCCCAGTCATAGAGACTTTGCGCATCGACTCTTGGATCTCCCACCAACAAGGCGGCCATCTGAATGGCTTGCTGGGCTTCGGGATTGTCAGAGCGAGGGTCCTTTTGGAGACCGGCCAAAAGGATCATCGTTTGGTCTTGGATTTTTTCCCGGACTCGGGGAATTCTTTGTCCGTTGGTAAGTGTGAGGGGGAGTTGCTCCACAAATTCCCATAGAGGCTCCGAGGTCAGCTGGACGGGAAAGGGTCTTCCATCCATAGCGCCTGCGGAAAGTTCTATCGCCCGAGCTTGGGCGAGTACATAAGAGGGATGCGCGGTTTCGGCGGAATCATTTTTAACGTTGGCTGCTATCCACAGTGCAAAAGGGGATCTTCCGGCACGAACCGCTTCAATATCATTAAGGACAGATCGCGCATCTCCACCGCCCGCCCACTTTAGATACGCTTCGGCGGTATCCGAGTCTGGCCCCTTTGAGGCTCGCTTATAAAGTCGGTAAAAGCATTGGCCTAGCGACCGGTGAATGGCCGCGATCAAAAGGTCGGCGCGCCTGTGATCCTCGCTGGCCCCTTGGGGAACGTACTCGGAAAGATCGAGACCAGAATTGGGGTTATTCAGGTTCGCCCCCATCCACGTGACGGTCTGTTTCGTAGATTGCTTCGCGGCGAGAATTCCCTGCAGCCAAAAGATCGATTTCCCTAACACTTCGAGATCATCGGTCTCCGATAGTCGGTCGATTTTTTGAACCAGAGACGCTTCGAGCGCGCTCGTCCACGTTCTTTCAAAATCCTCGAGGATCTCACTGGCCAAGCGGTCTACCTCTTGCGTTTTTGTGAGAGGGTTAATTGCTGTGGGGACCTGGTGAGTGGAGAGATGCTCGAGAAGTGTCTCAAAAATCTGTCGCCGCGCACGCTGCTGTAAAAAATGAATCGCCTTTGCGAGTAGCGAGGTCGGCTCTATTGATCCCGGAGCTGTTTCTAAGATCGCGTCGAGTTCAATCGCTAGAATGGGTTCGTCGATGAGAAGGTCAGTTCCTGCAAGACCTTCAATGAAGGGCAGGAGGCTAGCGTGTTCCAAACGATTAAGTTGCTCCACCCCATCCTGAAATCTTTTTAAACGGGGATCGTTGATAGCGGCGATCGAAAGTCTGGAGTACAGAAGTACTCTTTCGAAACAAAAGACCGCTCGCGGTTCAAGCCCCTTCGTCGGGCCTCCTTTTGCCGGAATCGCCAAAAGTAGGGCGGCCACAAGCAGGCTCAGAAGGGCGGTTTTATTGTCTCGGGTCACGCGTGCGTTTGTACCACTTTGTGCCTGACTTTCGCAATGACCTCGTAATCTGGAGTAGCCCTAAAGTAGCTATAAAAATCAGCTAGTTAGCGCTGTTAGGAATTTTATCGTTTGAGCAGTCGGCAGGCTCATGGCTGGGACGCTGCCAACCTCGATAAGCCTGTCTTGGGCTGCCCGGCACACTCAGTCCGCTTCCGGGGTAATAGTCGGCGCTGGGGAGCGGTAAAATCTCACTTCTCGCCCGAACTGAAGGGGGACATCTAAAGTCTTATGCTGGTAGCAGGCGTCACCCGTAAACGGAAAGCAGCGTTCTACCACTCCGGCCCCTACGTAGGCAGCGATAGCAAAGGGCATCCGATCTGTCCCGTAAACGACGATGTCGCCCTCCTTAGGAGTTAGTGTGAGTTCAAGATTGGGATTCCAACTTTTTTCGGCGTCTCTTCCTAAACTCGAATCGGGAACCCTATTTAAAAAAGAGAGTTGGTCTAACCTCCATCGTTGTCCTTTTGCATAGTCGTCCCTCGCATCTATGCTGTCTGATGCTGGAGGCTCACGATAAGCCACTTGCGCTAGCATCTGTTCAATTCCGAATCGTCGTATTTCATTGCCCAGCATCAGAAAAGTGCCGGTGCGAGGGTCGGCGACCAACTTCGCTCCCAGCGAGGATTGCGCGAGGGCGAAGGGAGCAGACCGCAATTGAAATACGTCGGAGGTATACCATAGCGAATCGATCTGAAGTTCGTCACGATAGTCAGGGGAGAAGGAAAGGTATTCTACGGTTTCCCCCTCTTCTCGAATAGAAAGGAGCGCCATGTGGATTAGTCTCCCCTTGTAAACTGAGGGAAAGGGGAAGTGGACCGCTTCTGAAATATCCGTCGGGGTGATCGGTCGACGCAGAATTTTCCATACCGTCATTACATCGTCGCGCTCCGAATCGTTCAAGATTTGCTGCTCGACGGTGGCAGCTAGCTTAGTCGCATCGACCGAAGGAGTAAGCCGACTTACTTCCAGACCATCGAGCTGGATGGCAAATTCGACATCCGACTCTGTTAGCAGGGAGCTAACTCCATTTCTTATCTGGAGAATCCGCGCATGGACTACCGGCGGAAGCGATTCATCAGCATATATTGCCGGAAGAAAGGAGTGCAGTTCCGCCACGTCCCAAATCGTTCCCCCCCACGCCAAGACCGCTTCGTCGCAGGAAAGAAAGGCCAGGGATGAGGTGGAATAGCCCAAAATGAAACTGGCAGCGATAACTATCCACGTACCCACTCGTCCAAACATTCGAAGCCAACCTCCTTAGGGAAAGTGAGGTGTAGCCCAAACACGATTTGGATCCTACGGCTGAAGCCGTCATTTCTCGATAACTGGTTTCTCTTCGGTAACCACCCTAGTGGTCTTCTGGTTCGAAGTAGACAATCGGAGTTAGCGAGGCATCAAATTGATTTGGCTTTGAAAACGTGGGACTGACGTTAAACCCAACCGAACACGAGTAAAAAGCTACCTTTGCGCCCCTCGCCTCGGCGGAGTCCGCCTCCTCTTTTACGCTGTCCAAGCAGCGTTGCCTCAGTACGTTGGTTGTGCGAACAATTCCCCTCTCGGTGGCGCGAACGTCAGAGAGCACTGAGCCCAGCACCGGCCGAATCCCCAACGAAAATTGTTGAACCAACACTCCTGCGATGGCGTATCCGTTCTCTGATGTCGGTAAGGTGCTGACTTCCAATTGATCACAATCCATTTCGAAATACTGAGTGGTTGAAATCGCCTGAAACCGTTCCGCCCAGACTTCGCATTGCCTTTTTAGATCCGCTCTAGCCTGAGCCGCATCTGTCTCGTTAGTAAGAAAACGGGTGACCTCAATCGGCAACTTGGGAACGTGGGGGAGCGACTGTACACCAGCGCGAATGGCCGGACGATAATTCAAGATACCTGCTCTCCAAGAAAAATAGGCGCGGACTTCGAGAGACTGATCTACAGAGGCTTTCACCAGAGGGATCTCAACTTCCCCCGACGAAGTGGCTCCATTTCTTAGCGACACAAAATCGAGGTATTGTGAATTCGGCGCTCCCGTCGCGGCGACGGCAATCCAATTATAATCTCCATTACTTTTTACGGGGAAACCAGAATAACGGATAACAATTTTCTTATGTTTCTTGTCGAATTTCTTAATCCGGATCGTGGGAACAGAACACCAAGCGTTCGGAGTCAATTCAAAAGGATCGCTCTGCGCCAAAAGCTGACCTCGGGAGTTGAAGCCTCTTAAAAGGTATGATTTCTCGGTGAGAAGTCCATCAGAGGGGAAGCTACTTCTCCCTGAGGATGCGGAGAGATTAAGGTAAATACTTTCTGTGCTTTCGATCGGCGTTCCGGCGCGTGAAAGCGTAATATAATTTCTTTGGTTTCCCGATTCCGGTGAGAGCTGAAAGTTATTCCAAACAAAAGAGATGTCGTCACAGGCCGAGACGCTTGAATTCGTCGTGAATAGACTTGCGGCACTGGCGCTTCCGGCCCCTCCAGCAGCCAACGCAACGGTTAGTAACACGAATAAGCGGACC
>JBBQIT010000276.1:0-6190 GCA_038325205.1 Bdellovibrionota bacterium | reverse complement strand
CGAAGTACCTTTTGATATGACTTCAGCTGCCCCATCGCCACTCCAATCACGCCGTAGTGAAGAGGGCTGTGAGGATCTTTGTCGGTGTCGGAGTATTGGTGGTGCATTCGGTGCATTGCTGCCCAGGCTTTGGGATCAATCCCGGTCACCCAGTTGCCCGTCTTCTCGATCACTTTCATGGAGAAAGGGCTAAGCCGCACCGACTGATGGGCCAAGCCGCGGTGATAAAGGACCGTGATGTAAAACACGTTAATGAGGTAGCCCGCCACGAAGAAACCGAGTGCGATTGCCAGAGAAGTCATCTGCTTACCCTACCCTTCTAGAAAGCATCTATTCACTGAAACACATTAAAAACTTGCCAGTTTAAGGCTAAAATCCTGTTGCGCCCTGCGTTGGGGGGTATATTAGGTATACAACCGTTTACTGAAAAGGCAATGGGTTTTCTTTCGATCCAAATAACCCATTGCGATTACTCAGCTAAACTCATAGGTTTAAGTGAATTAATGTTTATTAGGTTGGTAAGACGATGAAAGACACTCGGTCCGGTCAGAAAGAGCGCACTCGGCAGAAGCTGATTGAAACGGCTTTGGAGCTTAGTACCCAGAAGGGCTACTCCACTCTAAGCCTACGTGAGGTTTCCATCGCCGCCGGAATCACCCCTGCGGCTTTTTATCGCCATTTCCGCGATATGGAAGACCTAGGGCTGGTCCTGTTAGACGAAGTCAGCGGTAGCTTGCGTAGGCTACTAAGAGACGCCCGTCGCCGGGTAGATGAAAGTGGCCGGGCGGTAGAAGTCTCTATTCACGCTTTTATGGATTTTGTGAATAACAACGCCAACCATTTTCAATTGCTCTTGGGAGAACGCCAGGGTGGGTCAGTAGCGTTTCGAAAAGCGATTCATAGCGAGCTAGATCAGTTCATCGGAGAACTTACTGAAGATCTCGAAAAGACTTATATGGGTCGTAACGAACCCTTGCGACATCCGGCGTATACCGCAGAAGCGATCGTTGCCGTTATCTTTACGGTTGGCGCGGAAGCGCTGACACTTCCGAAACATAAACAAGAGCACCTGGTAACTCGACTCATTGAAGAAGTGAAAATGATTTTGCGTGGGTCTAAACTCACTCCACGCACGCCCAATGAAAAATCACTTTCGAAACGCAAGAATGTCGTACCGAAGCGCCCCTAACTTACTTCCGTACTCGCTCACGGCGTGAGCTCTGATGAAAGACTTTTCCTCAAAGCCCGAATGAGGAGCCGCTTTTCGTATCATGTCGTAAGTGGGCAAAGTATTCGCCGTAATATCCTCGACACCCAGCCATTGAAGCCCTGCTTGTTTCGCAAGGAGACGATACTGGATTCGACTCGCCAATTTGTTGCTGCTTCCATAAACCTTGGTGACGTCCTTACGACAGGCAAGAAAAATAAGCCCTAACACCGGCAGTAAGATCGGACGGGCGACAAAATCACACAGCACTAACTTTCCGCCGGGTTTCAATACTCGCTTTGCTTCCAGAAAGAACTCTTTCCGGGAGGGAAAATGGAAGATGCATTCCACCGCAAGTACCGTATCGAAAGAGCTATCTTCAAAAGGAAGTTTGCAGGCGTTGCCCACTACAAATTTTATCTTGTTTTCGTGTTGAGCGAGTGGCTCTACTTTTTCTCTCGCGCGCTCGATCTGTCTGGCGTCGATGTTGAGCCCCACCATATTTAGGTTCGCATAAGTTTCATTCATGTGGGCTATCGTTCCGCCGAAGCCACAACCCACATCGAGAATAGCCTCACCCGATTGCGGATTGGCCCACGTTAAAAGTTTTTTGGTAAGGGCGTCACTCGCTTTTCTAAAGTCGTCGTTGGTAAGAGTCGCCGCTTTCGGATCCGGCCAATACCCCCAGTGGACATTGCGGCCAATCAAAGCCTCTAAGTCCGGATTCTGGCCGGTTTTTAGTTGGGCTACGAAAGTGTCAAAATACGGAAGGTCTATATGGCTCATGGTTCTCCCTTAGCGATTGCCTTGGTCTACTGCGCTAACAGAGAAAAAGAAAGAAAAGTATCTAAACTCAGTTTAGGTAGAGGCGAAGGCTTACTCACACTCTAACTTGTCGTCTTTGCTGCTTAGGATCTTATACGAGGGGAATTCGAAAATTACGCTTTTGGCTTTGCGATAATCCGACCCGTCGGGTGAGCTCACTTTTCCGGCCACAGGGTATTTGAATGACACTTTATGCCCGCGAATCACCGCGGGAAGATATAAAATTCCCTCACCGGGTGCCTGGCACGACTGATAGTCCGTAAACTCATGAACCACTTGCTCCGCTTTTTCTTGAAAGGTCCAGCGCTTCAAAGAAAGGGTGCCCTTGAAGATAGCGGTATAAAGAATCCCCCCGCTATCCGGTAACCAAGTAGCATCTTCTCCTTTGATCTTTTGGACCTCATCACCCGTTAGGCCGTCGCGAATTGAAATCTCTCCGGCGCTTTCAAACCATAGGTGCTTACAATCGGGGCTAAAGATGCCCAGCCCGCTTCCCAGCTCAATCGGCTTTCCGCCCTTCGCTTTAAAACAAGCCACGCCGAAGTAATCACCGTGCACAAAGAACATCTCGGCGCGCGGGCATGCCTTCCCGGGAGTTCCGCCGATTCCCATAAATCCCTTGTGGGACGAGTCGAACGAAAAGTGAGAAGGGCGATTCGAGCAGAGTTTCCCGGACAATACCAGTTTCCGTTCCGCCGCCTCATTTTGCATTTGGTCATCAGTTTCGCCAAAGGAGGGATAAAGGACAAACACCATCAAAAGAAAAATATATTTCATGGGAAAATTATAACATCCTAAGGGGGACTCGAAGTAAGATGATGTTATGAGATTATTTAGTCTACTCGCTTCTTTCGGAATTCTATTGGGAGTGCTTGGTTGTTCCTCAACCCCCCCCGACCCCACCGCGCTGGTTTTGAACAGTCTAAAGAGCGAGGGAAAAGTCCTTAAAGAAACTAAGAGAGGTAATGAAACTTTTTTAGTCATGGAAGAAGGACCAAAGATTACTAAGTACCGAGTCTATAAAACAGGCGGTAACGCTTATTTCAAAGTCGTTTACATGAACGATACCGCCACCGGGGTGTGTTATCGGGGCACGATCAAGGCTCATCCTATCGACTGCCACGACCTAAAAACCGATCCCGATATGGGCTCTTTTGTTCGGCCTTAAGCGCTTCCCGCAAGAAATTACAGAATAGGTCCCTGCCTACAACGACTGTCTAGGTGTCAGAGCACTCGACACTTTAGCCTGCCTGCGAATGTCGATCCCTCTTTCTACATTTTCTTCAAATCTCCGACACGAGTGATCTCCAGAATGGTCAAAGGCAGTCGTTAGTTTCGGCACGTTGTTTCCACTGACGCTGATTAAATTAATCACATGTTCAATAGGAGCCGAACAATGAAACTACTTATCCAAGCGTTTATCGTCCCTGTGTTGGTCATGTCTCTCGTGACCGGTTGCGGTGCAAACCCAGCCCTCACCTTGGGCGCACTCTCTCAGATTCAAAACTTAGCCAAATCTCAAAGCCCTGGTGCCATGCAAGCTGCGAAGACTCTTAACATCGCTCAGCTCACCACTCTGTTAAACGGCATCGCCGCGAGTGGGAAATTGAACGCCGCGCAATCGGCGGTATTAGCCGACCCCAATCACCAGAAGGTATTGGCTGGCGTGCTTCAATTAGCGGCTGGTGGAAGTACCAAAAACGAATTGACGGCGGTATCTGCTGTCCTTGGTGGTGCTGCGGCTAGTGGTCAGTCGTTATCGACGATCATCAATAACCTCATCATCGTATTCCAAAACTTAGCCCCCATCATTGGAACTATCAGCCCTCAAATGCTCCCGTTCATCACGGTTGCTTTGGCCATCTTGCCTATCGTTCAGCAAGTGCTCAAAGTGCTCTTCCCGAACGGCTAGAGATATCTTGAACTTATAGGCCCGCTACACCTTGAGAGAGGGGTAACGGGCCTTTTTTTTGGGGGAAAGTTCACGGTTATGGTATGTCACAGGCATGAAACGCCCTGGACAACCAGAAGCTAACGAACCCATTTGCCCGATAAGCTTTGAAGTAGCGACTATTCTATTGGGTGGGGGACCAGATACGAGATCCAGTTTCTGGAAGGTCTATCATGAAGAGCTAAAGCTGAACCGCGAGACGGGGTTCATTAATGAGCATGTGCGCATCTGTCTGCCCATGCTTGCCAACGCCGCCAAACTTCAAGCGCAGCCCGTCTACCTCCGGGATAATCAGTTAATTCCCCAACCAGACATCACTCCACCTCCACCTTGGAAGCGCCCCCAGTTGAAGCACCGGCCAGCCGGTAGCGAAGGGTTTAGCGACGATTAGCGTTTGAGGTGAACGATGCCCGGCTGGGGAGGTTCGCTAAGTGCTAAATGTTTTTTTACTCGGCTGGTAACCCAATCCGCTTTTTCTTGAGCAAGAAACCCCTGAACTAGGGCATCAGACTCTGGCGTTTTAAGATCCGCCAAAGTCTCTGCGGTTTGCCGTCGTACGTGGGGATCATTGTCTTGCAAAGACCCTTTGAGAACTTCGATGCTGTCTCTACCCATTCCTTGGCCAAGCGATCGAATCGCTACCAACCTAAGGACCCTGTTTTCGGTGCTGACATTTCTATCTTTAAGAAAAGCTACGGTGGCGGTGTCATTAAAATTTCCCAGGGCCTCGAGCAACTTAATGCGATGACGGACCTTGTGATCTCTACCGTACATAGAAATCAAAACGGTTTGAACGTTACCGCCTCGAGATTTTAACCAAGCCAGATCGACTGGCTTATCCGTAGTAAAAAGCCCTGCGTTCAATTCGGTTATGAGGGTCGTGTCCATAGTATCCGAAGCAAAAGCGATTAAAGAGAGAAGACTTAAGAGTAAGAATAATTTGGAGAACATCTTTTTTTCCTTCGTTCTGTCGTTCGCTATTGTGCGACGGGATTGTAATTCATGATGGTGCCTGAGTTGGTGCTGATGAGGTTTCCGTCACTTCCACCACCATCAAAAAAGTTTTTGGTAGTCCACCACATTACATCGTTAAATTGGCACTCCACCGCCGTGGGGCAAAAACTTCCTGTGGAAGCATTGTAACTTGCACACTGGGAGCTGCAGGTGTTGCCAGAAGAAGCGACATTGGTGTCGGTATTCAAGCAGGAATTGACGGTTAGGACATTGTCCGATCCCACCAATTGGGTCGCAGTGCAAATGTTGGTGTCCTTAATGATATCGTGGGTGCTTCCATCCGATTCACTGGGGTGATTTAGGCTAAAGTAATGTCCTAATTCATGCGCAACGACGGTCGACGCTTCCCGGAAATTACTATCTTGCACGTTAGTCGCGCAAGTCGCTGTTCCCAGCGGGCAGCTCGCATTGGCCGTATCTAAGGTATCGAAAGTGGAAACGGTCACTCCGCTCACGGCAGTTCCGTTGATCAAAGGTCCACCAATGGCTCCATCGAATCCCAAAATCGTGTAGCCCGAGGTACTTCCCGATTGATTTTGAATAGAGCTAACCAAAAATAAATTTAAGGCTTTGCCGGTCGTGGCAGCTGGCGCCATGGTCCCAGAGGAGGCGAACATATCGCTTAGTTGACTGAGATCGACGTTAGCATAGGTCTCGCCTCCCGCGGCACAGGTCCATTCCACCGGAGTGACCGTCCCAATTTTTAAATTAGGTGAACTCTGTCCGTAGATCGTCGAGAGGCTCGCAATGAGAGTGTTTAGATTCTGCTGTCCCTTGGCAGTTCGAGACGCCGACACTGTCGTGTTCCCTACCAAGATCACATTCAGATCAAATGCGCCTCCCATCGTCGCCAAGGTTTTTGTTTTTTTCGTGATGGTTAAATCGACGGTTGCCGTGTGCCCCGCAGAAATGCTCGCATAAGAGTCCGATACAAGAACATACTTTGCGGTGTAAACGGTACCACCCCCGTGCCGAAGTCGGGGAGGATTGACTCCGCCCGGAAAAAATGTGGAAGTAAATGCACACTCCGGTTGAGCCACATATCCCAAAGCTCCGGGTGCAAGTCCCCCGGACCAATTGCACGTAGGAAACATGTTGGTACTAGGAGTGTTCGTCGCACTGGTGTTGGTGATTTGATGTTGCTGCCAGTGGGTCTGATCGACGTAGGCGCTGTGAACACTGGAAGGGATATT
>JBBQIT010000275.1:0-6190 GCA_038325205.1 Bdellovibrionota bacterium | reverse complement strand
TAGCGGGATTACTTATCGTCGCTTACCAGACCGTTTCAAACCGTAAATAGAAAACCCAAGACCATCCCATGTAGGATCTGCCTTCGACTTGTAGATTTTCTGCAACCACGGCTCTCTCGATACCCACAGCGGCGGTCGCCCCACATTGATCATTACAATGCGAATGAA
Source organism: Bdellovibrionota bacterium (assembly GCA_038325205.1). Classification (GTDB taxonomy): domain Bacteria; phylum Bdellovibrionota; class FAC87; order UBA2466; family UBA2466; genus JBBQIT01. The sequence continues at coordinate 6,022 of JBBQIT010000275.1, read as the reverse complement.
TTTGTTTTCTCTTTCTGCCGTTCGTTTCAACTTCGCAAATACCTTTTGCAAAGTCCGACGAGAGAAAGGGTTAAACATAAAGTAAGTTTGCGCGTAGGGGATTTCAAAATCTACCGCGGCCAGGTCTCGACATTCGAAACGAACGTTGGGTGGCAACTGTAACTCTTGATGACAACGAGCCGCCTGTTCGTGGCGCTCTACCATAAGTTCATAGCCCACGAAATTGAGCTCCGGACGAAAAATTCCTAAATAGACTCCCAGTCGCCCAGCCCCACTTCCTAAATCAGCAAGGGTTTCGCCTTTAGAGAGTTTGAGTTGAGCTAGGATCTGACGAATGATTCGATAAGGAGTGTAAAGGTGCTCGGACTCGTGAGCTAAGTAGATGTCTTGAATCTGATAAGCCTTGGGCAACTTCTTGTGGCTCGCGACCTGTTTTTTTACTTCTCTTTCATCCATGCCCAAAACGCGATCAATACATTCATCGACTAAGGGAGCTTCTTCGCAAAGCTCGAGAAAAGACTTCTTAGGAAGCCATGCCTTCAACCAAGTTTTCTTTTGCTCGGCGCTGAGATCCGAATAGCAACGACGAGAAAGGGCAAAAGCCGCAGCCCGGGCAAAGGTCACCAAGTCTTTGGCTAGTAGTCCATACTGACGGTGGGAGAGAACGTGAGCGCCAAGGCTTCCTCGACGGGCATTGATCCCTTGAAAGAGCTCGGAATGGATCTGAGGCCCAAGAGCCTTCATGCAATCAGAAAACTCTTTTCCGGTGGTCACTCTGGTCCATACCAAGAGCTCCATCAGACAGGCTTCGGGTGTTTCGTTAGGGATAGGAGGAAGCGAATCTCCACGGTTAGGAGAGACTGCCCATTTTAATAGTAGTCCGACGTCAGAAACTTTCATGACGGCAGACAATACCCTCGAAGGGGGGCTTACGGAAGCGAAGAAAAGGGAAATAATTTGATAAAGGGCGCTTCGTCAGCCTTTCCTTTAAGAAGCGCATTGATCTTCCCAAAGAGAACATCGATACCGCCATTGTCGTAACCTTCGACCATGGCTGACATCTTTCCATTTTGGTCGACGATAATATCCATGGGAATGCCTGGCTGGTCGTCGTACTGGGCTAACTCCGATCGCGGAGCCGCAAGTACCGGAAAGGGAATATTGTACTTTTGTTGCCAGCTTTTTAAGAACTCAGGAGTGGGACGGCTGCCATTGTAGTCAGCGATCGAAAGGCTCAAGAATAGGACGGGCTTTCCGTCGTATTCCTTCACTCGAGGAATTAACGCCGCCATCTCTTCGTTGCAGGGGCCGCAATAGCCGGCGTTATACATAAACACGCGAACCACATCCACCGTTTCATTCCAACATAGATTGTTGCCGCTGGCGTTCTGCCAGCACGAATAAGGAACGGTGTCCCCTGGTTGCAGGACGGCAAAGGCATTGAGGCAATAGAGCGCAAACGCTATAGCAAGAGATTGGAGTCTCATAACTATACTTTCCTTTTTGTGGGGTGAAGCTAAAGCGGTGGGGACTCGTATATGGGTTTTTCCCTTTTGGAAAGTTCCACAGGGTAGGGGCGTGTCAATCCCACAACAGATGTTCGTCGGGCCGCTTGACCCCCACGATCATACTGTTACTGAATCGGGGGACGTATCCCTCAATGACCCGCTTAAATTCTGGCTCCTCGTCAGGACTGCGAAAATTCGTGATTTCATGAAGGGAGTAGTCATAAGTATGGAGCAATTCGAAAAGTTCGCTAGGGGAGTGCCCAGCCTTCGCTAGCTCATTGCGGTGGAGCTCAATGACCAACATCGGACTCTTCTCCTTTAGAAGACGGCTCATTCCTTTCAAAGCCGTCAGCTCGGCGCCTTCGACATCGATTTTGATTATGGAATGTCCAGGTCCAAATAAAGGTGAGTAATCATCCAAGGAAACCGCAGATATTTTGAGGAGTCGAGAAGGAGAAACCTTCTTATTCCTTCTCACCAATATAGGATGATGCCATATCCGTCGCGGCAGTTCATATTTCAATTCCCCCGGGCGATCCGCTACAGCCGAGTTGATGATGGTAACATTAGGCGCGTGGTTCAATATGGCATTTTTTTCCGCGGCGATGCAGAGCGATGGCTCGATCTCGAAACCAATACACTGCACATCAGGAAAACGCGCCGCGATGAGACAGGTGAAATAGCCCACGTGAACCCCAACATCTACAAAATTCGTTGGATTGCTTTTGAAAAGCCGATGAATGGTGCGCAGAGCAGAGACTTCATAAATTAATTCCTCTGGTGCCAACGATGCAAATATGAGGCGGGATTTCCATCCCGAAAGACTGAGAGTTAACTCCTGCCCGAGGATTTCGATTTTAATGTTTCGGGCTAACCCATATTTATAGGGGTGCACCAATAAATTATAGGTGCAAAGAAGACCGTTCATCTGCTCATCTTTCCTTTTGGTAGTATTGTAACGAACTTCGCTCTCAGCCGCATGACCTAGCGTTTAAAAGGTGCTAAAGAATGGGGATGAATGCCTACGTTCTTTCTATTGGTACCGCCATATTGGCCAATGTTTTTTATCACTTGTGTTTGAAGTTCACGAATCCCCTGATTCACCCTCTAGCGGGTTTAAGCGTGAGCTATGCCACGGCAGGACTTATCTGCCTTATCGCCTTACCCTTCCTGGCCACAGGCCCCGTGACGCAGCAGTTTCAGAACCTCAACTGGGCGAGCTTCGCTTTGGGAGCTGCCATCACAGGACTCGAACTGGGTTTCATCTATGCGTACCGTGCCGGCTGGAACATTTCCGTCGCGGCCCTTTTCTGCAATGTGGCCGTTGGAATTATCCTCCTACCCATTGGAATCTTGTTCTTTAAAGAGCGTCTTTCGACTCAGAACTTAGTGGGAATTGCTTTAGCGTTGGCAGGGCTATTTCTTATAGGACGGCGTTAGCCACTTCTTGCGGCGATATTTTTCTTAAACAACTTAAATGCGAGCATCTCGTCAACGTGCAGTACTGAAAGGCGCTATCGCTTCGGGGACCCTTTGGTCGGCAGTCCACTTCGAGGCGAAGCAGGCGATGACGATTTCCCGTATAAGGATGCCAGTCGCCCACACATCCAGGGCCAAACAGGGCGACCGTTCGTAAACCCAGAGCCGCCGCAATGTGCAGAGGACCTGAGTCGTTTGCGATCGCCACCGAACCTAGCTGAATGAGCGCCATCATTTGTCGGAGTTTCACCGAATCAAATAAAACCACTCCTACCTCTTGGCAAATCTTGGGAAGATCCCAGGCTTTAGACAGTTCCGGATCCGCGACAACGAGGATCTCATGCTCTTTTTTCGACAAGAGATCAGAAACCATCTTCTCCCAAAGGTCCTTGGGATAGCGTCTAGTCTCAACCCTAGCCCCGGGAAGCATTATCAAGACAGGCTTTTCAAAACGAATCCCTTTTTCTTGGGCCTGCCCTTTCGCCCATTTCTTTTCGACGTCGGCAACTCGAAGGAACGTGGGTTCGGGCTCGCCGCTTATTCCCAGAGCCCGCAAGATTTGCCAGTCCCGAGAGATCGCGTTTTCTAATTTTCCGGGGCTTTCGATCTTAAGAGAGGCCGCCACCGGATTAAACTTCCAACTATGATGGTGAAGCACGCGGACTTTGGCACCCAACAAAGAGATCCAACGACACACGGATTGGGTCGCATGAAAAGCCAGCGCCATATCAAACTTCTGGGCCCTTAACCTCCAAAGGTGGATGAAAACACTCATCCCTCTCGTCGAGGGCATAAAATGAACTTTATCGACGGCAGGATGGTCTAATAACAAGAGCGCGGAAGTTTGCTTCACTAAAACATGCAGTTCGGCTTCAGGATAAGCTTTCTTCAGTCCCATCAGTGCCGAAGTCCAGATAGCCGTATCCCCTAGATCGCGAAGCTTTATGGCTAGTATCTTTTTGGGAGCAATAGTTGTGTGAGCCCTATTCATGACGAGACCACTCTAGCGCAAGGCGAGCTGGCAATACATGGCAAAAAAAAGCCCCATCCAGACATCATCCGGATGGGGCCAAAAAGTTCTTCAATTAATTTTTCTGCTGCTGACTTTGCGTCTGGAAATTACGACGCGCTAACGCCAGCTGCTGACTTTGGTCCAGCGCTTCACCGCGAACTTCACGCCATTTTGCGTTCGTGGTGACCCCAGGAGCCATCGCCAACTTCGTTCCCGCCGTTCCATGGCAAGACAAGCAAGACGACTTTGGGTTGTCTGCAGGGCCGTTAAGAAGGCCGTGGTCTTGATTCGTTTCTGCGCCATCGAACAAAGTGGTATTCTCTGCTTCGAAGCCGACTTGAAGTCCCATCGGACGCATTTTGTTAAGCGCCGCGGGGATTCCCTTGAATTTACCGTCGTACCCCTCGTTGAAATAGTAAGTGGTCATCATTCCACCGTCAGCCATGTCCTTGTCGATTCCATCCAAACGAGAGTCTTTAAGCCAGATATCCATTTGAATGTGTCTTACCTTGTGCATGGTTCGATGAGTAGAAAAGGGTTCGCTTACGTGAGCTTGCCACGCGAAAGCGTTCTCAAAGGCTGAGAATACGGCAGTCGTAAAAAGAATTTTTACCGCCATCGCGCCGTCTACGAATTTCTTTTTCCAGTCAGGCGAAGCTTTGCGCTTGCCGGTAGGACCAAAGACTTCGCCCAAGGTCGTGCAAGCGGTGGAGTTATAGTAAGCCACACCCCAATCACTTCCTTTTACCTTGTCCGGATCAAAGTCAAAAATATGACTCTTGTTGAGGGGGCGCTCATTGGTTAATCCGTGAATCGCTTCACGTCCGTTAGCTCCGACGTTAAGCCAGGGCATGTTGCACCAATACCGACCACCTTTAGCCGCTAAAGCATGGGCATCGAAAATCTTCTCAGGGTCAGAGCTTTGAGTGGCTAAATCGTCGTAAAAATACTTTTGGAGCGTTACGACTAATTTCTCCGCATCCTTTTTAGTTTTTACGCTCATTCCATCCCATGGATTAGACTTTTCTACTTTCGCGTTTTCGTAGTCGGATTTGAGTTTGAATAGAGAAAGCTTGCCTTGCTCTTTGGGAGTGACGGTATCAGAAATGCCATAACCACCCCCTTCATCCTCGTGACTGTCAGCGACAGATGCTAACGTCTCGTCATCGTCATCGACGACTTTTTGGAAAGCTACCGTTTGAACTTTCAATCCAGGAAGTGCGCCCCGTTTCAACTGGCGTTCAACTTGGGCGACGATCGGATTTTTTCCAGCAGCGCCGCAAGAATAGAGACGGAAGTGGCGGTTCACCGACTTGTCTTTTTCTTTTACTACAAAATCAACTCCAATAGCCGATTCGTCTTCGCAAACCGTAGTTTGTAAATGGGTAGTGTCTTTAATTTCAGGGATTCCCTTTCCCGTGAAAAAGTCCTTCGAGACTTGGGTTCCCAAACCTTCAAAACAAACGGCGTGAACTAAGCCGCTGTCCGATTTGGCGCGCGTAGAAGCGTAATAGAGTTTCAATAAGAAACTTTGGCGACCACCGGGGCGTAGGCCTTTCCACCGGTCTAGGTTCATCGGCAACCCGTTCTCGAGTCCGAATACCTTGGCCTTATCTTCAGTGTAATAAAGAATAGTAGGATCTTGTTGTTCAACCGGTCTCGCCGCATTCGCCACTTCAGGCTTAGCTGCGTCCGCCTTAGCATCCTCAGCAACTGCAATTCCGCCCCATGACAGGGCCAACAGTAACCATCCAACGTGGAACCAACTTTTCATAGCCATCTCGCCTCCAGTTAATAACGCAACGCATACTAAGCAAAGTGACTGGAGCGCCGCAAGCGGAGATTTATTAAGATTGCCCGAAATGCCTCTCTGATAAGGCTATCCGGATGGAAAGCTCCCTTAACCTAGCTCAACCATTAGTATTTCAGCCCTCAAATCAGACTGAGGTATACTCCCTTCCATGGTTCGAAATGCACTGGTTATGGACTTCGGAACGTCGAGTATTAAAGCGTGTATTTACCG
>JBBQIT010000274.1:0-6191 GCA_038325205.1 Bdellovibrionota bacterium | reverse complement strand
GTGCGGGGACATCGGGTTGAAAGCACCCAACAGAGAAAACAGTTGTCGGGGATTTTTTTTCACCCACATCCAAGAGCCTAACTCTAATGTTAAAGGGAGAAAAAGTCGGTTACCTTCTAATTTCCTCGACTCGTCGTAAAGATAATCCCAAAGGTCTCCGTGAGTCGTGTATTGCAGCGACTGTGGTTCGACATGGTAAACGTGACTGGGATAAGTAATATCGAGCAGATCTTTTAGGGCATAAACTTCGGCTAAATTGGGAAAAGGCTTGGTGGTTTTCGCATAGGGAAACCAGAGTCGATCTTTGGTTCCGTATCCAGAGTGGATATCCAGCGCCACCGAGACAGAAGCTGGATATAGCTCTCGACGTACAAAGTCACAAACCGCTTGGGCCTCTATCTCCATCGGCAGTCCCAACTCACCGCGGTACCAGGGTAGTCTTGGCGAGAACCGGTGTCCCGCTACCAAAAAGAACTTAGAAATCTTGTCGGCCTCGATGGGCGAATTACGCATCAAGTCAACGCCCTTACCATTGGATCGGCTTTGGAGGAACATTCCGCTCGGATTAATGAGCGGGACGAAAACGATTCTGACCTTAGAGAGAAAGTAGGCCATCGAAGGGTCCCAACGCATCAAATGGGACAAAGTTTTTAAATAGGAGATAGCCAGGCGGGTGCCGATGCGTTCTAGACCGTGGACGCCGGCAAAATAGCCGATGGTCGGTGCTTTAGGATCGGTGCATCCGACCGAAATCGCATGAATCGGAAAGCGGTGGCCCTGGCAGCTGACGTGGGTCAGAGTTTCTACGCGAGCGTCGGCCGGAAGCCCTTTGAGGACTTTTTCGAGTTCCGCTAATTCTGGTAACACTTCAGTCATTGGGATCCTAGGAGTGGGCGCTCTCTATTCTATTCGGTTTTTGGGGGCTCAGCTTAAATATGAGCAGGAAAATTCACAGGAAGGTAGGCCGCGGCAATTTGTTCGCGGGCAGAGTGAGCCAAAAACTTACGGTCGGATCCTTCGTCCACTTCAAGAAGCTTGAGCCAAGTGACTTTCAAATCGATGCTCTTTAGGGCAAGCAGTCGCTTTAAGTGATCAAAAAACTCGATATCACCATAATAGAAGATGGAATCGCGAGTTTCGCTGGTGAGAGGCTTCTCGTTTGCTGCGACATAGTTGAGGCAAAGCGGTTGAACCTGGCACTTGGCCGTTACCGCAGAGTCTAGCAGAGACTTACGAAAGGGCAGGATTCCCGCCCCCGATGAGGAGGTGCCTTCTGGAAAAAGTACTACCGTAAAGCCTTCCTGTAAGAGACTCGAAATCGCCGTGACCTCTTCCTTTAAAGAAGCAAACGCCCGTCTTTCTACAAAAAGGCTTCCCCCGGCCCGGCATAAGGTCCCTAAAACTGGGGTATCGCGGACTTCTACTGAAGTCACAAAGACCGAGGGGTTAACGGACGAAAGGGCTAGAACGTCTAGATAAGAGAGGTGGTTAGAGACGACGAGAACGTTACCCGCTTGAGGAGTTCCATGGGAGGTAACGCGAACTCCTAAGCTCTTGAGGACTTTGCGAGAATAGTAGCGGGTGGTTCGGGTGCGAAAGGCCCTAGATCGTTTGGGGTCGCGAAGTAGCTTCGATCCAATGGCACTTACGGCGACAAACATCCCTAACTGAGAAGCGACGCGCACCCCTTTAAGGGCGGAGATAAGTCGGCCCCTAATTGTTGGTTCGGGCATACTTCTTTTCGTAACTCTTCGAGAGATTCGCAATCTTGAGGATAGTTAAAAAGTCAGCGCAGCGAAAATCCGGATCCAAAGCTGGCTCAGGGCAAATCTGGGCGCCCATCTTAAGATAAGACTGCAATAAAGGCGGAATCATTTGAGCAACCGCAGAGTCTTTCACTTCTTCCAGGTTAACTTCCAACGTCTTATCGAGAAAAAGATTGGGAAAACGGTGAGCAGGCGTCGGCTCGATATCAAGATCCTTTCGAATGTGTCCGGCTTTGGCCAGATAGGTATAGACCTTCGTGACCTCTAGCGGATCCATCGTCCAGATGCTCGCCATTCCGAAAAGATAGTCGATCCCACATTCTTGAATGTACCGGGCGAGCCCTCGCCAAAGAAGGTGCATCACTTGCCCCGTACGAAAATCCTTGTGAATGCAAGCGCGACTGAGCTCTAACTTTGTGCCTGGCAACTCCATCAATCGATTGAGTGAGAACTCGGATTGGGAATAAAACTCCGGTGAATATTGCGACGAGATCAATCGGTACGTACCGACAATCCGAAGACTATGTTTATCTTTGATGACCAAATGATCAGCGAGCCGGTCGAACCGGTCACAATCGATGCCAATAGGCATCTTTCGGTTCAGATGCTCCCGGTGGAAAACCTCGTAGCGCAGCCGAAGCACTTCCTCCAGCTCACTTCTTGTCTCAACCGTCTTGATGATGAAGTTTCCGCGCTCGAAAGAGATTCGAGCTTTCGGAGCGAAGGATTTTAACCACTGTCGGTTCGGGCTGAATGTGCCCGTGAAATTATGAAACAGCGTGGTTAATGGGTCGATTGGTTTCAGACGCGAATTCAAACCAGGTTTTGCACCTTTGCGTAATAAAATGAGGACCCCCTTGATTTGGCACTATAATGCCATTTCGCTTACGCCTCAACCTCGCCGTTTGGAATTGAACAACTGTGTCACCACGAAAAATCTTGCCTTAAGATTAACTGAGTGCCCTTCACAAACGTGTCAGGGTTAGGTTGGTTTTTTGTAAATATTCAGCCGCGACAACGGCATCGTCCATAAGCCGTCGCTCTCTTCGTCACCCCCAGTCTAGCGGGTGCTCATTTACCGGTGGGTAAAGTCCGCTCCCGTGATGGGGCGATTCCTCGGTATCAACGGCTTCTGAACGATGCCCTTAACTTTGGGATCCGCGGCATCGAAATAGGTACGGTTTTTTTTCCCTTTTCCGAGTGGAAAACGCTCGAATTCGCTGTACTGAGCCGATCTCCAGGGGATACACTCAGATAAGTAAGGAGACCAAACTCGATGAACCCCCATGCACCTACTTTGAAAAATGTGACGCCGCAAACTAGCCGCAAAGCGGTCAAGAAGGTCAACTGGGTTAACATCGGGTGGCTTGTCGGATCTCCTCTCACCGCCGCAGTCCTGGTCACCTACCACATGTTGCATCACGGATTTCAGCCTTGGGCGTGGTTTGCCTTCGCCGTGACATGGCCGCTCACAGCGCTCAGCATTACTGCGGGCTATCACCGCTTAGTGGCTCACCGCAGTTACTCCGCCAACAAATACATGAAAGCCGTATATCTCATTTTGGGAGCCGCCGCTTTCGAAGGTTCGGCTTTGGAGTGGGCGACGGATCATCGTCGTCACCACCGCGAAGTGGATACGGATAACGACCCCTACAATATCAACCGGGGCTTCTTTTATGCGCACATTGGTTGGCTCTTTTGGAGAGACCAAACCAAGTATCCTACTCCCCCTGATCTCGCGAATGACAAACTTATCATGTGGCAGGACAAGTATTATGTGCCTTTGGCGATTGGCATGGGGCTTCTCTTCCCCTGTTTCGTCGGAGCTCTTTTCGGACAAGGCTTAGCTGGATTTGCTTATGCTGGATTTTTACGAGTCGTGTTTTGTCAGCATTCCACTTTCCTTATTAACTCTGCCTGCCACTATGTAGGCCGGCGCCCCTACACTTTCAAAAACTCCGCCCGCGACAGTTTCGTGATGGCGGTGCTCGCCTGCGGCGAGGGGTACCACAATTTTCATCACCGCTTTCAGACGGACTACCGTAACGGTTTCCGTTGGTATCATTGGGATCCAGCGAAATGGATTATCCGAGGAGCTTCCTTCTTTGGCTGGACCTATAATCTTAAGCGAGTTCCTGACCCGGTAATTTTGAACGCCCGAATGCAGGTGGACCAGGTTCGTATGGTCGAACGGGGAGCTCCGGCAGAACGTCTCCATGTATTGAAACTTCGAGTAGAAGAAGCTCAGTTGAAGTGGCGAGTGATGAAAGACGATTATCGCCGACTCAAACGCAACGTTCAGGACAATTCTCGTCGACACATTATCGATTTGAAAGCGGAAGTAAAAGTGGCGCGGTTGGAATTTAAGATGTCTTGCGCCCAATGGTACGCCTACGGCAGGACTTTTAAGGCGGCCAGGTCCTATTCTAGAGGACTTGCTTGAAACGAAAGGGGACTCCTATGAGAATTCCTACAGGACTAACGGTTCTTTTAATGGCAGCGTTGGCATCTCCCGTCATCGCTAAATCCACATCGCCGGTACAAACACCGAATGTGAAAACCAAAAATTCTCGGAGAGCGAAACGGCCGACGAAACGGCACCTCGCTTCTCCGAAGGATGTAGCCCCAGCGCCCAGGCACTGATGTCTAAACGTTGGTTGATTTACGGCGCCAACGGATATACCGGAAAAATTATTTCCGAAAGGGCCTCAGCTCGCGGCCTTTCTCCAGTGCTCGCTGGTCGTCGCGAAGACGCGATTCGGCCCCTCGCTCAGAAGTTAAAACTCGAACATCGTATCTTTGATTTAGCGGATAGCGTGGCTTCCGACCGGGGCCTCGAAGGCATCGGTGCGGTCCTTCATTGTGCGGGCCCTTTCTCTATTACCAGTCAGCCGATGGTAGACGCGTGTCTCAGGCAAAAGGCTCACTACTTAGATATCACCGGTGAGATTTCAGTCTTTGAGACCTTGCACGCTCGTCACGACGAGGCGGTTAAAGCCGGGGTCACTTTAATGCCCGGGGTCGGATTTGATGTTGTTCCTTCAGACTGCCTTGCGGCGCTTCTCGCCCAAAAACTTCCCTCCGCCACCGACCTTGAAATTGCTTTTGCCGCCGACGGATCGCTCAGCAAAGGTACGCTCAAGACTATGGTTGAGCATTGGGAAAAAGGCGGCGCCGTTCGAAGAGGGGGGAAGATAGTTCCCGTGAGACCGGCTCATATTTCCAAATCAGTTACCTTTTCAGATAGGTCTCGGTCGGTCGTCTCTTTGCCATGGGGCGATGTCGCGACAGCTTTCTTTTCGACTAATATTCCAAACATCACGGTTTACGTCGCGGGTCCCAGCTTTATGCCGGCGGTCAGCGCCGCGATGGCGATCTTCAAGCCGATCTTAAGCCAACGAGCAGTGAAAGACTTTTTGCAAAAGCAGATCGAGAAACGGGTCAATGGGCCCGATGAAAAGATGAACAAGGAGGGGTCAGTGAAGTTGTGGGGCAAAGTTACGGACGCAAAAGGCCAAAGCCAAGAAGCCTGGTTGGACGCTCCCGAGGCTTACTCGCTTACCGCAGACACTGCTCTAGAAGCTATCCAAAGAGTCGCTAAAGGCCAAACCAAACCCGGCTACTTCACCCCGTCGCAAGCCTTTGGGCCCGACTTCATCACGGAGTTTGCAGGAACCACGTTAAAGTTTTTCTAGCTGATGTCGGGCATACCCGACATCAACTATCCTGAGCGAAGCGAAGGCTCTCGAGATTACCGCGCGCTCACTCCAAACGGCTTCAATTGATCCACGGTAAAAGCAACGCCCCGAGGGGTCTTGCCTTGAAGGGATGCAGGAACCGCTCCGTCTCTTAAAGGAGGCAGTTTGGTAAGCGTTGCGATGTTGGTATCTAGGACAACATAGTTGTCTGCGCTTACCTGTCGGTTGGCGTAAACGGTGAGATCTTCGATCACTCTTAAGTCACCTGGCTGCGAAGAAGGTTCCGTCTTACGGCTGATGATCGGCGCCGCTTCCATGCTGCCATCGTTGTAAGTGATAAGAAGAGCGTCTGTGATTCTTAAGTCCATCGTGTTGGCATCTTTTTTCACTACTGCCAAACATACTTTAGACACGGATGTGCCCAAAGTATTCGCTCCACAATAAGTGGAGACAACCGCAAAGTTGGGTGTTCCTGGAGGTGGCGGAGGAGGACCGTTGTCGACGGTATAGGTCACCGAACAACCATTCGTTCCGCCTTGGCCAGAAACCACGCCGTTAACTTGAAATGAGCCAGCAGCTGCCGTCGTTACCATCTTTTTGCCGACGGGGATCGCTACCGAAGTTCCATCGATAGTGGCGCTAGTAGCATTACCTTGAGTATCGAGCTCTAACACTACGACTTCGCCCACACTGGCAAATTGAGGACTGGCGTATAGCGTACAAGTCG
>JBBQIT010000273.1:0-6218 GCA_038325205.1 Bdellovibrionota bacterium | reverse complement strand
ATCCAATGTTCTGAAGCTTCGGCCAGAGGCTGTGACTTGTACTCTTTTGTGTAAGAGGGATCAAGCAGGCGAAAAAAAAGGTGCCCGAAGGGGTTACCTTCGGGCACCTAAAGAAAAGGAGCGGCAGATTCCCAAAAAGACAAGGTCAAGCGAGGGGTAAGCCTGACCTATAGATTTCGGTTTCGGGGGTTTGTCCTGTATAGAGAGACCTGCCGCCCCCGCGTTGAAGCTCGTATAAACCCTAAGCCGTCCCGTTCGTTCGCTCTGCCTTTCGGCTCGGTTCCTGACCCGGGACTGACTCAAACTTTTTAATAGCTATAGTTAAGGCTTCGAAACTTAACTAAACCTACCCCTAAATTATAACGCGACGCGAAAAGGGGAGCAATACGCAACCTGTTGACACTACGGGGGAATTCTTTCCTTTGAGAAAACAAAGGGTTGAGCGCTGACTGTATACAGACCATATAGCAAACTCATTTTGAGGATGCTCCCCCTCCACAATCGAAAAGTGCCTCCTTGTGCCTGAGTCTGTCGCACTGAGATAACCGGGATCTCGCTTGCCCGTCAGGCAACGTTCGTGGTTTCGTGCGTTTTTACGAATGAAGAACATCGAAACAAAAGTCCAAATCAGCATTCAGCGCGAAGGAACCACGTCCCGAAAATTTATGGTGCGGATGGGCGAAAACCTTCGAGAAGCACTGCTCGCTCATGATGAGAGCCCTTACCGGGGATATTTCCGCCAGGTGAATTGCAAGGGGATGGGGATTTGCGGAAGCTGTAAAGTGGGGGTTCGAGAAGCCGGCGAAATATGGATAAGAAGGGCCTGTCAAATTCGCTGCTTTCAGGACATCCAAATTGAACTACAATAGGAAGCAATTCGAAACGACTCAAAGAAAAGGCGAACTATGAAGGTCAAAGGGTACTCTTGCAGCGTCATTGGTGGCAGGGAAATGAATCAAGACTCGCTCTTGGTAAATGACGAAAAGTCCCTCTACGCGGTAGCCGATGGAGTCGGCGGCGGAATGGGTGGAGAGATAGCTTCCAAAATGGCAGTGGAAGGATTGAACCTTCTTGCCACCGAGCCCTTGGATCTAAAAAGCATCGTCGAGAACCTTCAAGTCCAAGTATATAAGTATGCGATAGCCAACTACGGCGAAGCGATTATGGGGACGACTTTCACTAGCGTTGCCATAAGAGACAACAAGCTGAGCCTATGCCACGTGGGCGATTCGCACTGCTACCTCTTTGCCAATTCAGTCTTGCGTCTTTTGACGGAAGATCACGAGTTTTATGACGAGAATATGCAGGGAACTATCCTTGCCAGCTATCTTGGAATTCCCGTCGACGTACATCCTTTAAAGATTTTTGAAGATCGGGTCGAACTTGCAGTGGGCAACCGATTGCTTCTCTGCTCGGATGGTCTTTACCGTCAAATGACCGATTCACGGATTGCTGCTTTGATTCGAGAAAAAGGCGAAGATGGCCAAGCACTGGTGGAACACCTTTGTCGCGAGGCCGCGATGAAGGACCACTCAGATAATGTCACCGTAGTCTATGTCACGATCGATTAAAACGGGGCAGCTTGAGGGTCTAGTCGCCTAGGAGTATAGTACGGGCAATGGGCCAAGTTATCGAAATTAATCAGAAGCGATTTTTCACCCTTGATGACGCCAAGGTTCTCCTGCCTATCGTGCGCAGGATAACTCAGGTTTGCTACCAAGAGGTGAAACAGGTCAGTACCCAAATCTCTTACACTAAAGATAAAGAAGTCCGCGCCGAACTAGAAAAGAAAGTTCAGGCGGTGTTTCAACGCTGGAACCAAAAGTTGGGCCGCTTGGGAGTTGAGGCCAAAGGGATGTGGTTGGTCGATTTCGATACCGGTGAAGGTTACTACTGCTGGCATTATCCGGAGCCCAGCATTCAGCATTTCCACGGTTACTTCGAAGGCTTTCGCGGGCGCGTAAGAATTCAGTAACGAAACGCAAAAGGAATCTTTCTCATGACGTCGGCGAACCGACCGGTTGTCGATCATTCGGTCTCTATTTCTAAAAAGAATTTTCAGGACCCGGGCGCGAAACCTTTTCAGGCAAAAATTCGCGGCCATATTTTCCAAGGACTAGTAGTAAAAAAAGACGGAAAATTTTTCGCTTATCATAATCTTTGTCAGCACCTTCCCATTACCCTCGACCTTAGAGACGGCAATTTCTTCACTCACGACAAGAAATACTTGCAGTGTCATATGCACGGGGCCATGTATGAAGCCGACACCGGAATGTGTATCGCGGGCCCGTGCCTTGGAGCTCGACTGGTGATCTTGGAATTGGTGGAACAGGAAAAGCATGTCATCGTCAAAATCCCCTCAAGCTTCGGAAAACCTAAAGCCCAGTAAGGCTACCGACCTCATCGTTATCGGCGACGGCGCGCCTGACTGGTCAGGTCCTCTTTTTTGTCATTACGCGAATTTGAGCGGTTTAAAAGTGACTTATGTTTCATGCGAAAACCATCACGAGCGCCCCGTTTCGGTACTGCACGTTGGGAATGGTGAGCTAAAAGAAAGTGCCCGTCTCATCTTTGGGGACAAGTTAAGTAGTTCACTCTGGGATATTTCCCAATCCAATCTTCAACAATTCCTTTCGCTAACCAAATCGCCCCAAGCTTCGATGCTCTGGTTTGGGAAAGGGGAAAGAGAATTCGCCTTAGCGAAGGCTTCAGCCAAAACTTCGAAAAATTTTCTCAATTCGGGCGCTTTGCTAAAGCAAGGCAAGGAGACCTTTTCCTCAGTGCTAGAGGAAGGGGCTTGTCTCATTGATAACGATTCTTTTTTAAATCGTTACTTCCTGCCGGAAGTCTTTCCTGCCGAAGAGTGGTTTCCATTGAAAAGAAAAGTTCCATGGACAGCACGGTATTGCTGGAGACAGATTCAGGAGGCGAGGAGTTGAGCGCTTCTATTGTAGTCGTAATTTCTGAAAGTATTCCGGCTGATCTTTTCCCCTCACTGAAAGATAAGGTTATTCCCGTTACCCTATCCTCATTTTCTTTCTCCGCTATTCACTATCCAATTAACTCTGCCAAGACAGTATTTTTCGTCTTCAATGCGGGGATTGATTTCGCGATTCGACAGGAGAAAAAAGTTATTTTAGGAAGCTTCAGAAATTTATTCGAAGATAAAGCCGTGGGAATTCATAAGCAGGCTGACCCCAGAACATTAGAAGGCGTTAGAAAATATTTTGGTACTTTGGGATGGGTCGATGCGGGCGAAAAGGCCAGTCCTTATCTTGATGTGGAGTCGATCACTTGCGACGGACTTCCTTTAGTAGGATCGCTTTCCGAAAACCCGGGAGTTTATATCGTCGCAGGGTTTGCTGGGCGGCGGCAAAATTTTATTTTCGAGATCGCCCGCTTACTTTCTCAGGCTATCGCCGGTAAAAGTAGTTTTGATCTGCTATCGGTATTCAGTACGAAACGGTTCCTATGAGTAATCAGAGCCTTGCCATTTCCCTGGTAAACCAATAGGCTCTTACCTAAATGACACCAAAATCTAAAAGAAATTTACTGGTAGGTTTTTTTGGCTTGGTAGTGGTTGTTTCACTGCTCAGTTTTCTATTTCGCACTAGCGGCAAACCAGATGTGGAGGCAAAGATGATGACGATCGAAACTCAGTACGGGAATATCGAGATTGAATTTTATCCGCAAGAGGCTCCTAAAACCGTGGCTCAGATTTCGGCGCTCGCTTCCAAGGGCTTCTATAATAATTTAACGTTTCATCGAGTCGTTCCTGGTTTTGTCGTGCAGGGTGGCGATCCTCAAGGCAATGGGACGGGCGGATCGGGTAAGACGATTCCCGCTGAGTTTAATGCCCACAAGCACGTCGAAGGTGCTGTCGCCATGGCACGTTCGAGCGATCCTAATTCTGCCGATAGCCAATTCTACATTGCGCTGGGAACGCTTCCTCACCTAGACAATAACTACACGGTCTTCGGCCAAGTCACCAAAGGGATGGAATTCGTAAAGAAGATCCAACAAGGTGACAAGATGTTAAAAGTTACCGTTAAGTAATTACACCAAACTAGGTACCCGAAGACTTTTGCGGGCTATTTAGCTTCCGTGCGCCCTACTAGGTGAGCGGGCCGAGGAATCTGATAGGCATCGCTCAACGCGAAAAGGCCTTCTTCGTTTTCCGCATCAAATTCAATCCCCGTGCAGATCCAAATCCAGCTGTCGCCAGTCTTTCGAGTCATGAAAGAGTAGTGGGCGGAACGTAAAGCGGAAAAAGAGAGGCTAATGGTTCTGCGCAAATGCTCAGCCGGTGCTCCAAGCTGTTCATCCAGGTTGGTGACCCGTTTTTTCAGGTCTGAGTAATCTTCCGGGCGAGGCCGGCGTACCAAATAGCGCATGGACATAATAGATCCTCTCGTCGGTTACTTCGAAAACAGGGGTTTTTTATACCTCTAGGCTCGCGAATTGACAAAGAAAGACTCTAAAAGCCATCCAAACGACCTCGAAGTGATGCAAAGCAGCGAGGTTATAGTGGAAGTAGCGCCCCTTAGTGCCGCATGACTGCGACGATGAGCTCGATCACAATGAGGGCGACCACTGCGATTTCTAACATCAAGTCTCGTCTGCTAGAGGTCAGATCTGCCAAAATTTCGATGTTGTCTTGAATCAGACTTAGTTTTCGGTCGAGCACGCGAAATCTCATTCCAATATCAAAGTTTTCTTGAACCTCGGAGTAGAGTTTTCCCAGCTCCTTGCTCTTCCATGTAGCTTCGGGCGGATCTAGCACGGATACGTTACTAATGATGTGCTGCCGAGTCGCGGCAGTCGATCCAATCAGCTTTAATAGCCTCTGCGAGCGCAGTAGAGGAACGACGCCTCCTTTTGACAGCCCTTGCATGAGGTTGAAAGTGTCATTCAGCATTCGCTCAGTTTCGATTTCAAAATATTCTAGAGCCGACGATTGTCCGACACTGACGCAGATAAGACGAATGCTATCGAGCGAAAATCGCTTCATTTCGACGTATTCAAACTCAACCTTCATCGGAAGGTCGCCTTGAATCGCTTGAAAAGTTTCTGTCGTAGGATTTTGAAGCCCACCTCCTAACGCCGCTTTAAGCTTTCCTATCTCTCTTTCTTTGATTTCTTGAGGGACATTGAAGAACACGAGACACCCAAATCGATAAACGAAGAGGTAACTATTTTCGGCATACTCCAGCTGAAGCTCGTTGGGGCTACTATCGATAACACGCCCCGAAAGAAGTGTGCGAATCCCTTTAATGTTAATCGTGTCGTAAAGGTTGAGAGACTCAATGAGAAAGGGTACGGCCAAATTTCCTCCATCTTTGGAACTAGATCCTGTCGCTTCGCTCAGGATGATTTTCGGCCCCGCTTCGGAAGCCGAAAATCATTCTACCCCGCCGAATCCATCATGGCGATTCTGCGACTAGCGCGGCGCGTGACAAGCCTCTTCGCGGTTAGGCGTACAATGTAGATATGCCTCGACAATTGAATCGATTTCTTTTTTTTGTGTGTCTCGCTGTGTGCGCGAACGCTAGCGCCGGCATTGAACTGTTTGGAAAAGGTTCGGTGTCCAAAAACTTCATCGACAAGGACAACTCCACCCTTGAAGTGGATGTTTCTGGCGGAGCCGCGATATCACTTTTCTCCGGCTTTCGATTGGAAGCCCGTTACAGCAACATCAGCTCTCTACAAAATAAGCTAGACGTGATGAGCAGCGGTCTTGTCGGAACCCTTCAGAACATCACCACCCAGACCACGATCTTCAGCCTAGGCGTCGATATCGATTTCTTGGGAGAGAAAAGCCCCTTTCAGCCGTACATCTACGTGGGAGCCGGTTATATTCAAAGCACTCGAAGCTATTACTTCACTCCTGCGGGAGCGACGACGGCGACCTATTTTACGGAGCCTAATCAAAGCGGTATCTCTGCCAATGGCGGGGCTGGATTTCGCGTACGGTTAGTAAAAAGTTTGGCTCTGGAATTTGAGTTATTTGCTTACGGACTTAACGTCAACAAACCAGGTCCGCTCATCAACTACTTCGGAAGCGCTGGCTTAAGGATTTTCATTTAATTCAGTCTTTCCCCGCTTCTTCAAAAACTCGCCCAAGTTTTTCTCCACTCCGTGACTACTCGGTTTATAGAACCTTTTGTCTTTTAACTTATCCGGCAGGAACTGCATGGGAACCCAACCGCTTTCGCTAT
>JBBQIT010000272.1:0-6221 GCA_038325205.1 Bdellovibrionota bacterium | reverse complement strand
GGTTGAAACCGCGACTGGGTAGGAGTTCGGATTGTGAACCGTTATCGTCACTCGACCAGCCACGTGCGCCGGAGTGATGCAATCCACTTCTGTGGAGGCTATAAAGTTGGAGCTCGCGCAAGCGACAGCATCGAGCTTTATCTGAACGCCGGATAAAAAGCCCGCGCCGTAGATTCGAATATTGGTTCCGCCACCTACAGGTCCGCGATCGGGACTGACCGAGCTAACGGAAGGAGCGGCCGAGAGATAAGTGAAAGCTGAATAGAGCGTGAAGGGATTCGCTCCGGGATTAGTGACCACAACGTCGACCAATCCTGCGGCGTGGGCTGGAGTATTGCAAGTGAGCGAGGTAACCCCAGTTACTGAAACATTGGAACACGGGGCTCCGCCGAGCGTAACGGAAAGTCCCGAAGCAAAATTAATCCCTGTGAGAGTCACAGGTGTATTACCGAGCACGGGACCCGAGACCGGAGAGATAACCGTAACCTGAGCCGGACTGTTCATTACATTAAGCGATCGGCTGTTAGAGGAAAATCCAAGAGCCGAGCCTTGCAGCGTCAATGGACCCGCGACCGAGGCCGTGAGATAGAACGAGACAGTGGCGCTTCCTACACCGACGCCTACCCCAGGTCCTCCCGTTCCATCTGCATTCGGAGCAACCGGAATCGATCCGGCAAAAGTTAAACCAACCGGGGCAGTCTGAGGAACTGGGTTTCCATAGACGTCTTCGATCGTAATATCGTAGGGGCCTGCCCAAGTTCCTTTGAGAAATTGTCCGGGACCGTTGCCACTGAGAAAGAGTTGAGAAGCCACCCCAGGAAGAACCGCAAAATTTGTCGTAGCCGTGTATCCGCCACCCGAAGCGGTCACGATAACCGACGGACTCGATTGCTTGCTCATTACCCAAAAATGTCGCGGGTTCTGTCCTACAGCGAGTGTCGGCTGTCCTGAGACGATCGGAACATGACAGTTCGAATCCCCATAAACAATTCCAGAAGTAACTCCCAAGCTACTTAGGTTGACTGAAATGGTCTCGAAGATAGCGGCTTGGTTGCTTGGATCGTAACTTCCGACAGTAAAATCGACGCATTTTCCGGCTTCGAACGATACCAAAGGCCCCTGCGCGGGTAAAATCATCAAGTGAGTAGGCGGAGGCGGCAAAATGGTGATGTCGATATATCCCGCGGCGACGCCTACCGGGCCAATCGCAAAAAGTCGCAAGGCGCTTTGTTTAGTACTGCGGAAATAGACCATTTTTTGAACTTCAGTCTGGGCGAAAGCCACGTGACTGATCTCGGAACCAAGCGCACAAGTCACATCCGAGTAGTAGCTCGCAAAATTGGAACTACTCAGGAGTACATCCATAGGAGTCGAAGTCGGCACCGGGCTAGCATTACCGAAGCGATCTTGTACGTTGATCTGAACCGGAGAACAGGTCAAAAGCACTTCAGGAGAAGGAGCGCCCGTCAAAATAAGTTGGGCAGGAATATTCGGCCCCATCTTAATGACAACGTTTCCAGTGGCAGGATTTCCTGCCGGCGCTGCATTCGCTAGCGCGACAGAAGCCTGTTCCGCTTTGGTGTCCGTGTAATAGAAGACGGTTTCATCCGAACCCACTCGCAACGTCAGCGTCGTAATCATCTGCGAGCAGTTATCATCCGAATATACTTTGGCCGTCGTTGAAGCGGGCGTCACATTGAGCACGAGGTCGGCCGGTGAAATCTCTAGGGGAAAACCGTTCCCATCCACACTCTTAGTGCTTACTCGAATACAATTGCCCGCAATCAAAGGCGCTGAATCAGAAGCAACGGCAACCAACAGATTTTGAGGAACGCCTCGAGCATTTAGCACAGCAACCGTACGATTAGTGTTGCCCAAGTCAGCATTGGCAGCAGTAAGTGTCGTCGATCCCGGGGTCGGCGAAACGTAGTAGAAAGTTGTGTTTCCAGCAGCCGCCTGAACATCGACAGAAGTCACCGAAGCTCCAGCACAAGCGTTGTTCGTATAAAACAGAGTGCCGGGCATATTCGTATTCGTAGCCGTCAGATTAATCGTCGTCTTAGCCACGGCAATAGCGTCGTTGCCAAAATTATCTGCCAATTGAATCTGAATGGGACCCACACAGGCCGCGGCAAAGATCGGCGAAGTAATATTTCGAAAGAAGATCGATTTAGGGCCTGCCGCCGCAACCGTAACCGTTGAAGCTCCCGAAACATAGTTGGGGCTTGCTGCCGTTACCAGGGTGGCGCCCAAGACAAGATTGGAGATGGCAGAAAATTTCACGGAGCCGGTGCCATTAGTTACCGTCAAAGATCGATTCGCTGCCCCCTGGCAATTGTCACCCGGGAACAGAGAGAGCCCGGCCACCGTATCAAGAGTGAGGGGAGTATCCACATGCACATTAAGGGGAGTGCTGTCGGACGCTAAAGTTTGCACCGTAAAATTGAAACAAGCACCAGCCACCAAATTGGCGGTCGCCGGGGCGATCAAAAGTTTGGGAGCGGAGGTATTCAAAGCGGTCATTGGCATTTGTCCCATGACCCAATTCACAATATTCGGGGTCGCATTCATGGAGAAATTGCCAGGAGCGCTTGCATAGACCCAAACGCTCTTTGAAGTGGTTCCCGCGGGAATGGTTAACATCGAAACCGTATTGGCGCAGGTCGAGCCATCGTAAACCACGACGCCGTTTAGGCCGCTGGCATTCACGGCAAGTGGAACATCTGCCGTGTAAGTCGTCGGAGTATTCGTACCATCAACGATAGAAATGGTGGCTTGAGAACAGGTAAAAGCCGCAATCGATTGTGTCCCTGACCAATGAATGCCTCGGGCAGGTCCGGGAATGTAGGTTACCGGAAGGGTGTAGGGAGCGACGCCGAGAAGACTAGCCGTTAAGAAAGCATTTCCCGCCTGTTTGCCCGTAAGATAAAAGACTCCACCGTTCGTTCCATCGGTGGCGATGGGAACTTGTCCTCCGGTGGCTGCATTCGAACATGCAGAATCTAAGTAGATCGTAGATCCCGATGTCTCAACGATCGAGAAGGCAATTCCTGAAGCCAAAGGAAGCGCTGAGTTTCCGTTGCTGTCCTTGGGCGATACCGTATAGGGGCCCATGCAAACGCCCAGGGGTACAATCTCTGCCCCTGATAGCAAAAGTGCCGAGACTGGCCCGGACTGAATTTGCGTGTTCGAACTTTCTGCCCCGTTGTAAGTTGATCCAAAAAAGTTGCACGACGAGGACAATAGCGTCGTCAGAAAAAATGCGATGGGGACTATTTTTTTATACATGCACGTGACCTAGGTAATCGAGTTTACGCCTCAATGATTCGGTACAATGCGGCTAATGGCTGAGCCCCCGTTTGTGCTTTTTTCCTTTCATTTCAAATTAGTAACGCAATGGAAACTTACCTTTTTCAGCAGCGGAAAATCCAAACCTTTCCAAGACGCAGCCGCTTCTTAACGCCAAGCATCACCTTTTGAAATCCGCATCACGCCTTCACGTGTGATGAAGGTAAAGGCGATGATCTAAAATTCTCCGATCGTTATGTGGATTTTGCTCATTATAAGCAGGTGAGTCTGCAGGAGATACTTGGAGAAGGTGTCACTTCACGTCATAATAAAGCTTCATGGGCAAATCCGGATTCACTTTAGTCGAACTTCTCATCGTGGTGGCCCTCATCGGAATTCTGGCTACCATTGGTACCCCTACTTATTTTAAAATGCTTCAGAAGTCTCGCCAAGCCGAAGCCAAGGGGTATTTAGGCGCCATCTACGTCGCAGAAACGGCTTTTCGAGCGGAATATAATTTTTACGGAAACCATTTGTTGCGCATGGCCATCGGGATTGAAAACAACTCTAACGTCGACTTCGGCTACTGGGCTGGTTTTAATGACGGCGTTTGCGGCTGTCCTACGATCCAACCTGATATCGCCGGTCCACAGGGAATCGCCCTGCAAGCGCAGTTTCCCGGCTACTATGTCGTCGATCCCACCCAAGCAGACTGTGGTTTCGGTCGAAATCAATTCCTGGCATGCCAAACTTCCGACGTAGGCGCCGCGCCCTACAACACTTATCTCGCTACCGCCCAGGGAGTTATTTCTACGGCGCATGCGGACACGAACAGCCCTATCTCCGATTTTGATATTTGGACGATGGATCAAGATCGCAATTTATCAAACACTCAAAACGGCATTAAATAATCAGAATTATAATTTCAACTTCAGTAAATAAAGTCCGGTAGGATTTTGTTGTCCCCTCGCCCAGGGCCACTCCGATGCTTCAAAGGGAGACGAGTAGTTCAATACCAAAAATTCAGTATCGCTCAGTTCAAGGAACGAAGGAAAAGCGGTGTCCCCCGCCGAAGGTAAACTAGCGACTTTTTCAAAGCTTCGCGTTTTCTCATTCAAACGATACAAAGCAGTGCGGTGTTTTCCTTTGGCCCAGTAAGTGAATTCATATTCATAAAAAAGTCCGATCGGAAAGTGGCGCTTCGCCCAGGAGCCAAGACCAAGAAAACGAAGAATTAGCGAAGGAATATCTGGGGTCTTGTTAAACTCTTTCCCTTCACGGATATCCTTTAGAATAGCTTCCCGACGCTGTTGTCCCTCGGCTTGACTCTTTCCCAGGAAAGCCAGGTCAAAAGGAGCATTCCCCTCTACGCCGGGGATAAGATGCTCACGCGCGACCAGATAAAGATTTTTTCCGGAACGGAACATCCTTGGAGAATCATACCGCCTGGGATCCGCCGTATTTGGAAATTCCCATTGGGAAAGGTTGCCTTTCTTAGCGTGGGCCACCAAAGAACCCCACCCTTTGTTGAGGTCTCCATCATCTAATCGCATCACCGCCCACAACGAACCCGCGTTATCAAACTCAAAGCCAGTCTCGTTAGCTCCGCCTTCATAAACTGGCCGCCCGCCGATAGCGTTCCAGTGTAAACCGTCGACTGACTCTTTCAAAAACACACTCGTCTTGCCCTGATCCCCTAAGTGATAATGATCCCCATGATAGCTCGTCGCGTAGTAATGATTCTTTCTAAAACGATCCGCTTTCACTTCCCAAAGCATTTCTTTCGGAGCGAGAATCGGTACGGGTCCGCTCCATTCCCCTTTGCTATCCAAGGTCATCGCCCAGGTGCGCAGCGGATTAAATTCAAAAGGCACCGCTTCGATCGAAATAAAATAGAAAATGAGATGATCCGAGACATTTAAAAAGAGCGGTTCTCTCAGATCGGTCTCTTCTATCGCAGCATGGATTTTTTTTGCATTTCCGTCGAGAGCCGCACGCACTAAAGCAGTACTTTCCTCCTTTCCGAAAACCGAATCGAGCAGAGGTTGTTGATTCGAAATTTTTTCCTTATCACGTTGGAAAGCAGCCAAGGCCGGCCGTAAAACAGAGAGCGCCCTATCATGGGCTTCGAACTCCAAACGCCAACGAAGTGCGTTGATCTCTTTTTCTTGTAATCGACGAAGAGTCTCCTTCGTGACTTCAGCGGAGAGGACATACATGCGGGTATGCGGATTCGGTGGCGAGGGAGACAAAAACTGGGGGAGCCCTCCTTTCACACCCAAATAGCGCAATGCCATATCGATTTCATGGCGAATGATGAAGGGGCCCGTCGATGGCGGACGAGTTTGGTGATGAGGGGCCGTTCGAAAAGCAAGATAGAGGCGTCCGTTAAAGTAGGAAATGGCGCCGTTGTTCTTTGAAGTTTGGAGTTCGACCGCTTCGGGAATGAAAGCTGGTCTTTCACTTGGGGGCACCACCCAAACCGGAGCGGACACCTGAGGGGTCGGGCTCGACGCCAAAGCTACGTTTAACGGCAAAAATATCCAAAGGGAGTGAACCAGGTAAGTTTTCATCATTGAGTAGACTGAATTCTACCCTAAAGAACGAGCGATAAGCACACTAGAAGTACGACGGGTTAAAATAGGCTATGTCTCTCAGATGTCTGGTCCTTATCCTGTTTGTTTCTGCGACATCCTTTGCGCCACCTTCCGTCGACAGTATGCTTCCATGCTATGGGCCCTCTCGATGGCTTAACTTAATTCCCAGGCACACAGAGTGTAGAAAATTTAGTGTCGACGTTCTATTCACGCTTTCCTCACCGGATCCAAGGACTTCCTCGTTTAACTGAGTTCGTCTGTCTCAAGGTTCGGCAAATTTATTCATTCGCTAGGCTTGAACTTCATACGGCGCGCTTCTTGCTTTTCATCCGATAC
>JBBQIT010000271.1:0-6238 GCA_038325205.1 Bdellovibrionota bacterium | reverse complement strand
TCGCGTATTTCTTTGGCAACCTGGAATCCCTTTGCCGCCAGCAAAGTTGGAAGATTGACGGCGTCGTGGGTGGTTAGCGTAAGTCCTCGTTTGGACTGCACGGCCATTCTTCGAAGAGTCGTTGCGGTGGCTTCGGCTTTCGATCCTTCGAAAATTAATGGCTCCGGGTTTTGAAGGTAAGCGCTATCCGTAGGCGGAAGTTCAATGCTATTGAAGTCGCCCGGAAGTAGGCGAATTTCTAGTTGTCGATAGTCTTTGGTATCTGCGTGTTCCCGAAGGTGTTTTGCGGCGATCTCTAGCCAATGTAATCCTTGATCGGGACTCTGCGCATCGTAGTCGTTCAGAAATACGACCAGTTTGGGGCCGTGCGCTTTCATCTCTTCATCAACGCTATCGCAGAGAAGCTTAAATTGTTTCTCGGGAATTCTTGGTACTTTGTCCCCATAGTTCGCAGCCCCGTAGAAGATGGTGCTCCAGGCGCGTTCCGCGAAGGCTCGGGAACTTGTCCCTAACAAAAGTAATAGAAGTAAGGCTGAACGGGGGCTTTTCACTTGTTATAAAAGGATAACATTCTCTGGATAGAACCTAGCAACATCTGACTGAATCCCTATTCACTTCAATCGGTTATCGAATTTAGACCCTGGTGTATGCAGGTTAGACACAAAAAAGCGTATTCTACCTTTAGATTCAGCTAGTTGCGGTTTACCCCCTATCTCTGGTTGAAACCCCTACGGTTGCCCAAGGTTCATGCAAATGCTGTCCACCAATACGACTTGGCCTTGTCTTCACCCCTTTTCCCCCCTTCTTTTTGTCGTCAATTGTGAAGGTCCGGATGGTTCGGCGATTGCAATGATCTATCTACGAGCACGCATCTAGGGTTTACAAAATTTGCCTGTCGCTAGAGGTGTCTTTCGACAAGGCATGGAGCATCTTTATGATGAAACAAATTCTAATAGGCCTCTCAAGTTTGGTCTTCCTGATGTTTACCGCTTGTGGAGGCGATTCCAGCAAGCCTCCACCACCGGTACAACCGACGGCGGCACAACCTAATCCTGCTGATCAGCAAGCGCAGGCTGCTTTACAGCATTGGGTTCAACAAGGCGTCGGCGATTGCAGTCATGCGGCTTGTGAATTCGCTCAACAAAATATTCAAAATATAGTTCCCGGTTATGCGGCCTACGGCGGTCAGCCCGGAGCCATGCCGGTTGGCTATCCCCAGCAAGGGGGACAACCAGGTTTCAACACGACGCCTACGCCTTCTCAGGGCGCATGTCAGTTCGCCGTTCGTCAGGTAATGATGAATGTGAACACGATGGGTAACGGAACTTATTCCCAACGTCCAGATGTTCAGCAATATTTGCAAACGGCTTTTTTCCAACCCATTGGATCGAATGTTTCCCAGTGCGTTCCTCCATTATTTAACGATCCGCAATATATGCAGAACTTAGTTCAATTAGGCAGCACCTTTTCTAGCCAAGTAGGATTGGCGGCTGGCAACGTACCTCCATGGGCAATGAACCAAATCCAAGGTCAGTTCAACGCGCAGATAAGCTCGTTGAGCGGCGGATATCCGCACTAAGAGTCCGCTTTTAAAATCGTTCGTAAGTGATTCAAAAAAATATCTCGTCCTTGTGTGTCAGAACCCCGACTATTGATACGCCGGTATTGCTACGCCTGGTCGATTCCTTTCGCGTTTCCGCTCCCAATCTTCTGTGATAGAGTTTCTGGAATCTTAATTCTCTAATCCAACGATATGAAAAAAATAATCTGTCTCCTGGCCGTGGTGACTCTATCGGGTTGTAATCTGTGGGCGCCTTTTGACGGCGGAAGTAGTTCTCAGGACTATCTTGAGAAAGCAACGAAGTGTTTGGACGATGGCGACTTCTCTTGCGCCATTAGTAACTACAGTTCGCTTCCCAACGGAGATTTCAGAAATAAAAAATTGTGCATGGCGTATCTCGCAAAGACGGGTGTCACTTTAAACGTCCTACTCAACATTGTGACGGAAAAATCGGACAACATGTTGGGCTCCCTCGCACAGGCGTTAGTGCCTTGGGATGAGACCAAAGCGAGCGATGCGGTCAGTGGTCTGACTTCTTGTCAGGCGTACTTCGCGACAAATTCGACCGACAGTACCGCCGCCCTATTAGATACGATGGGGTTACTAACTGATTGTTCGATTCGAATTGCCAAGACCGATCAATTTTTAGCGATGAGCAACGGCGGCGCCTGTAACGTTCCTTCTACTAGTAATGATGGTCTGATTACTCAATCCGATATCCAAGCAGGATCAAACCTAGCTCCCTTCATGTGCGAGGCTGATGTACAGGCTTGCAACGTCGATGTCCAAGCGATTCCGTCCAGCGTTCTTAGCCAAGCAGGTCTGGGAGATCTTCATGACGCTATCGGTCTGATTCCGCCGGGGCTAGCCGCTTCGGGACCGGCCACGACCGCCGCTAGAGATGCCATCGTACAAGCCATTGCGAACTGATTATGAGAAAAATAACCACTCTACTTCTTGTTCTTTTACTGACTCCTTCCGCCTTTGCGGTAGATGAGTATTACTCCATATCTAAAAGCGTACGCGCTTTAGGAATGGGAGGTGCTTTCTACGGCCTGTCAGACGATCAAGACGCTCTCTTTTACAATCCAGCGGGATTAGCCAACTACCGGGGAAACAACAAAGAGATGTTAGGCATTGGGGTCGATATCTCAAGTGCCGCTATCTCTTCCGCAAGCAAGCTCTCCACTCTTTTTAAGGGAAGCAACAGTTCTAATGATGTGATCAATGCTTTGGCATCGCTCTCGGGCAAACCCATTTACGTTGAGCCCACGATCGTTCCTTTTTACTACCTTTCCAAAAACTTTAGTTTGGCGCTTCTGCTCGCCGACCCCAAAATTCAGATAGCGCTATTAGGTAGCAACCTAGATACCGATGTTGACGTGACCGTGATCTCGGATTCCGGGTTGGTCATGGGCTTTGCACGATCGTTTATGGAGGACACTCTCCACCTCGGCGTTAACTTCAAAGGGATCTTACGAGCGGGTGGACACAAGACCTATACGATTCTCGATTTGTCCAAAAAGGGTGGAATCTCGATCGATCCCAAACAGATCGGCGGAGCAGGTTTTGGGATAGATGCTGACTTGGGCGGTATTTATGACGTACAAAACCTCCCGTTTGGCCTTCTCAACCAGGTTTCTCTGACTTTCAATAATCTTTTGGCGACTCAGTTTACGATGTTCAAGCTTTCGGGGTATGGACCGCCTCCAGGGTTGGATCGCACGCTATCTTTAGGCTTTCACTCGGTCTTTGCCGGAGTGGGCATCATCGACAATTTTCACGTCTTACTAGATTTCGCCCAATTTAATTTAGGCGGAGAATCGAACCCCAATTTAGGAGCTCGCACGGGAAGCTTCTTCAAGCACGTCAACATGGGTGTTGAAGTTCCTATCAAAGGCTTTTTTGTGGCGCGAACCGGCGTCCATCAGGGCGACCTTACTTTCGGTTTGGGGTTGCGTACTGGAATGATGGACATCGATTTTGCGACTTACACCGAAGAGCTTTTCACGGGTCTCGATCGGTTAAGCAGTCGTCGGTACGCTTTGCGCATCGCCTTTGGCGCCGGAGCCGCACCTCCTCCTCCTTATACGGGAAAAGTCACACCGGACATCTCCAAATCGTCTGATACCAAAGGGACCGAAGAGAAGAAAGCCCCTGAGCCGACCGAGTCGAAACCTGGGGAAATTAAGAAGGACGATAAGGTTGTGGAGCCGAAAGCCGATGATAAGTTGAAGTCTGTGCCGGAACCGAAAGAGTTGGCAAAGCCGGTAGTGAAACCGACGCCTTCTCCAACGCCGACTCCAAGCCCCACGCCTACGCCGAACGTGACGCCAAAGCCGACACCCGAGGCCGACGAGTGGAAGCCGGAAATTCCTAAGAAGGCGGAACCTAAAAAGGTAGAGCCCCCCAAAAAGCCATCGGAGTTGACGGCAAAGCCAAAGCCGGATGAAGATCGTTTTAATGTCGATAAGATTAAGGCAGAAAAAGATCTGCCACCCTTAAGCGGCGAGAAACCCTAAAAGGTTTTGTTATAGAAATTAGTCACTGTCAGCGAGGCAACCTTGAGAAGCATCCTGTTCGCTCTTATGTGTCTTTGCCTTTTTGTTAGCTCAGCGAAAGCTGCAGATTACGAAAAGGTCACCGAGAAAGTCCTCTTCAATGGAGAGAAGCTTTCGGAGTACAAACTTCCCAACGGATTAAAAGTCCTTTTAATCCCCAGGCATCAAGCGAAAGTACTTACTTTCCAGGCCTGGTTTGATGTGGGCTCGGTTGACGAAAAGCTCGACCCCAAACTTAAAAAGACGGGGCTTGCCCATCTTTTTGAACACATGATGTTCCGGGGCACGGAAAAGGTCCCCGACGGTAAGTTTGACGAGATCACTTCCCGCATGGGAACGGATCGACAAAACGCGACTACCTATTTCTACCGCACTAATTTTTTCGAAAGCATTCCTTCCAGGCATTTAGCCAAGCTTCTAGATCTTGAGTCAGATCGTATGGCCAATCTAAAGTTGAATTTGGAGGGCTTTGAGAAAGAAAAAGGAGCTGTAGTAGGTGAATTGCGCCGGCATCTCGATACTCCTACCGG
The DNA here is from genome assembly GCA_038325205.1 of Bdellovibrionota bacterium. Lineage (GTDB taxonomy): Bacteria > Bdellovibrionota > FAC87 > UBA2466 > UBA2466 > JBBQIT01. Next base: position 1,586 of record JBBQIT010000271.1, on the reverse strand, counting down.
AATCGCGATGGATTCTCTGATCCAAACCGTTTACGAAGTGGCGCCTTACCATTACACGGTATTGGGAAGCGAAGAAGAGATCAAAGGATTCACCTTAGAGGAAGCCCAATACTTCTATAAAACTTTCTACGCTCCAAATAATGCGACGCTCATCTTTATCGGGGATACGACGGAAGATGAGCTCATGCCTCTTGTGGTGAAATACTACGGGGCCATGGGAACTCAAAAAATTCCCAAAGTAGCCATTCCCGACGAGCCGGTTCAGAAGAAAGAGCGTCGAAAAGAGATCTCGCATTCTCAAGCGACCTCGGAACTATTACTAGTCGCTTATCGAGGTCCTGCCGTTGAATCTCCAGATGCTATCCCTTTGTCCTTACTTACGGCACATCTCTCGTCTGGAATGGAAGGCAGGCTTAGAAAGATTCTTGTCGATAAAGGAATCGCAGTTCGGGCCAGTGGGTTCACCGCTAACCATCCCGACCTTATCGAGTTCTTTATTCAGCTGACGGAAAAGAAAAAGGCGGAAGAAGCTTTAGTGATTTTGGATCGTGAAATTGCTTCGCTCACGCAAAAGCCAATCTCTAAAGAATCTTTTTCGCGGGCGATGAATCAAGAGCTTCTAAGTCTTTATACCGACATTGGGGACAACTCTTCATTGGGGACGTGGTTGGGAGAGTATTTGATGCTTAGCGGAAATTACATGCGAGGCTTTGAGATTATCGATGGCTACAAAAAGCTCACGCCGATGGATCTTCAAAAAGTCGCAAAAAAGTATCTCACGAAAGTTACCCGCTCGGTTTTGATAGTACGACCGCAGAAAGCTGAAACTCCCAAGGGTGAAAATACAAAGAAAGGAAAGTCATGAAAAAGATCTTTCTCCTAGTAGTCCTTTCTCTATTTACTCTCCGAGGATTTGCGGCGGCCGAGCCAAAATTTCTTATCGAAGAGGATCCGGGCCTTCTCACCACTGTGGTAGATGTGGTGGTGCTAACAGGGGCGGCGGACGATGCGCCTACTAAAAGTGGGTTAACCAATCTTCTGGCCGAGCTGATGCTGCGAGGGACGAAGACCAAGAATCGCGCGAAGTTTCAAAACGAAGTCGAACGGCTCGGCGGATCGTTAGATGTTCGTACCAGTCATGACAAGGTTGTCTTCGAAGGCCGCGTGATTCAAGAGAACACGAAAGCGTTCTTAAAGTTATTGGAAGATGCGCTTTTGCATCCCGCTTTCTCTGAAGCCGAGTTTAAATCACTTAAGACCGAGGTAATGGGAGAGATCGCCAACAAAAAGAATCAGAATAGCCGGCTCGCGGGACTTGCCATGCGACGACAGATGTTTGCCAATACTACTTTGGAACACCAAACGGACGGCGGCTATGAAACGATTAACGGCATCACTTTGGATGATGTCCAAAAATCCTACAACGACAGATTCCACCAAGGGAATTTGCTCTTTGCGATTACTTCCCCGGTAAAGTCGGACGAAGTGAAAGCGACTTTGACTGCCGCCTGGCACCAGCTTCCTGACGGTCTAAAGGTCTCAAGGCGTTCGTTCGCTCCCCAAGTGCCTGCGAAGCCCATGTTCAT
>JBBQIT010000270.1:0-6248 GCA_038325205.1 Bdellovibrionota bacterium | reverse complement strand
GTACTTTGGTCGAAGCAGCTAGTAGGCTTTCGTCGAGTTAATGGAACTTTGGATCGAACCTACGACTATCAAGCACCGAGTTCTCTTGGCATCTTTACGCAATCGATCGTAGAAGGGCAGTACCCCGAAATCGCCCGCCTCATTGTGCGCGATGTTTACGATGAAATGGTTGAGCTTTTTTAGATGATTATCTCCGCACAGCAACTTTTTAAAGAGCTAGATTCCAATCAGACGCGACCTTTCTACTTTATCGTGGGCGAAGAGCTCTTTCAGGCGAATGAGATCTTAACCCGAATTAAGAGCCATTTTATTAAAGATGATATCTCTAGCTCATTTAACTATGAGTCTTGGGATGGCGAACACCTTGATGCGGGAGCGCTACTTTCTTCTTTAGATACTTTGCCGGGTTTATTTTCTGATGCTGATTCGATTCGGTTGGTAGTTTGTAAAAACTTCGACAAGGTCCCGGCAGCGAGTCTTGAAGTGCTCGATCGCTACTTCAAAGACCCTTCCGAATCGACCTGTTTCGTCGGCGTTGCCACTAAGATCGACAAGCGTAAAGCATGGGTCAAAGCGGTAGAAGCCAAAGGGGCGACGTTGGAAGTAGATGAACCCTACGAGCGCGATTGGCCGAAATGGCATGGCTATTTGGAACGTAAAGTAGGAAAGCAGATCGATAACGACGCTTGGGAAATGTTGGTCCTAAGCTCTGGGAAATCGCTCTCGGTGCTTTGGGCAGAGCTTCAGAAGACAGCGGTTTTTGCGGCCGATAGTCCCAGAATCACGGGCCGTGATGTTCAGGTGTTGGCTAGCTCTCCCGAGGGAACCGACGTATTTGCATTGGCTGACGACGTTGTTAATTTTCAACCGTATGGCTCGATGAAAAAGTTTTACGACTTGGTGAAAAGTGGAGAGAGCGAAATTAAGATCCTCTCGATTTTAGTAAGACAGTTTCGTTTGATTGAAAGATATTTAGAAGCTTCCAAAAAGGGAGTTACCGACTCCAAGGCAATGGCCTCTCAGATAGGCGTCCATCCTTTTTTCGTATCTAAAGTCGCCCAGCAATCGAAAAAGCATACCGCCAAGTCTCTACACCGAACGATTGAGCAGTTGGCTACTTGTGACTATCGCCTAAAAACAGGCGACGGCGGCGTGTTCGAACACTTCTTAGTTCCCTATTTCCAAAAAGCTTAGAGAATAGCTTGAACAGAAAAACGCCCCCGACTTGGGGTCGGGGGCATTCTCTCGCCGAAGCGTTTATCGACAGAAGCAGCCGACCGTCACATCTGTGCGATCGTTATCTTGTTTCTGCCCAGGTTTGTAGCAGTTGCGTCCTACGCTGACTGCATTGGAGAAGTTTTGGGCCGGGCAGTTTCCTGGCCAGCAGCCATAGCTAAAGGGAATCACTCCTAAGGCCGAGGGAACTACGTTTTCACCAGAGACGCATTGAGCGCCTTCAGGAGAAATCCCCGATTCTTGACCGATACTGCGACAGAAGTTCAAGCAGAGTTGGCCATTCACGGGGTGCCAAGCTCCGTAATTGAAGCCGCCATATCCGATCTCTTCGCCGACTCGGTTGAGTTGATCGGCTAGTTGAATCGCTCGCTGACTTAATTGAGCGCGTTCAAAATCATTGATCTGCGATTCCTGGGACTGTAGCAAACGAACGTAGCCTTCGATCGTATTGAGCGTTTGGCTAGGATAGGGAACCGGGCCAATGATAGGTCCGGCCATTAGTCGCGTGGCAAAAAATACCACGGCGCTTAGTAATAATTTTTTGGTTATTGAGTTAGTCACAAGTCACCCCTTGTTTCATGTTTTCGCCCGCAGCCCTTAAAGGGAGTAAGAGCAAAAGCCAGGCCACAATCTTGGCCCTGTATTGTGCGGGGGTTCGGAAAAAAAGAAATACCGTCGTGGTGTGCTTATGTCCCAACAGTGTCAAAACGTCTCCGCGCATGGCGTAAGACGCAGTACCAGCTTAGGTTTTAAGGCTTTCTTGGGCTTTACCGTTGGTGGGTAGGCCCAACAACGCAAAAACTAAAGTTATGCCGCAGAGCACCGAAAAGATAATGTTGGGAGAAAGCGATGAATTACCGTCGATTTGTTGGGTTTTGGCTTCTGATCTTAACTCTGGGCGTGCTAGTCGCGAGTGGGGTCTAGCTTCATCTTCTTTTCTCGATGAGGCAAAACCGCAGCGACGTCTTGGGCGAGCTGTAAAGACTTCCCTCGAACCGTGAGATGGGCTTTCTGACGGCCCTTGTGCTTCTCACGTTCCTTTTTCAACTGACTCACAATCTTATTAACTGCGGCATCAATCGATTCGTATAAATCTTTGGTCTTGGCAATGGCAACCAACTGCCGGTGTTCGGCATGGCAGGTGATTTCCGCGCAATGGTAGGGCTTCTCTAGCGAGAGCAATACGTGAATTTCCATGGGGTACGTGATGTACCGGTGAAACTTTTCTACTTTTTCTTCGACATGTTCTTTTAAAGCGTCAGTAGATTTAATCTTGCGGAAAGAAACGTTGAGACTCATTGGCTACCTCTAGAATACTTTTTTGCGCTTCGAGGAGGGAAGGATACCAAGCATCTCGCGATACTTTGCTACCGTTCGACGAGCGATATTGATGTTTTCTTTCAAAAGGAGTTCGACAATCTTCTGATCGCTGAAAGGATGGCTAGGCGTCTCGGTAGAGATGATAGCTTTTACTTTCTCTTTCACGCTTTCGCTAGCGACGTCACTACCGTGAACTCGGCTGATTCCGCTATTGAAGAAAAATTTGAGCTCGAAGATTCCGCGAGGCGTGTGGACGTATTTATTCGTCGTCACACGACTGATCGTAGATTCATGCATTCCGATGTCGTTAGCGACATCACGAAGGACCATCGGTTTTAAAAAGGCGATGCCTTTTTCAAAGAACTCGATCTGCTGACGGACAATGCTTTCCGTTACTTTGTAGATCGTGCGTTGTCTTTGATGGATGCTTCGGATTAGCCAGACCGCCGAGCGAAGTTTGCCTTGAACATATTCTTTGGTCTCGGCTTTATTCGCACTAGCATCTTCAAAAAGCTTTTTGTAGAAAGGAGAAATCTTTAACTTGGGAAGTCCGTCCTCGTTCAACATGACGACGTATTCCTCGCCGCGTTTCATTACATAAATATCGGGAATTATGTAATGCGCGGGAGTTCCGCCGAAAGCACGGCCTGGTTTAGGCTCGAGCTCTTCAATCACCTTAACGCGCTTGACGACTTCGTCCATCGTAATACCAAGGGCTTTGGTGATCGTCTGATAATTTTTCTTTTCTAAGTCAGAGAGATGATTCGAAACGATCTTCTCTAAGATGGCGTCGTTAGAATCAATATCGTAGATCTGAATGAGCAAGCACTCTTTAAGATCCCGAGCCGCCACTCCTACTGGATCAAATTCTTGAACGCGATACAAGACAGATTCGACTTCAGAGACATCGAAGCTCCCTTGGGTTGCGATTTCATCCAGGGTCGTTTGGAGGTACCCATCTTCGTTCACGTTGCCGATGATACTTTCGCCAATCGTCTTTTGCCGATCTTCTAAATCGCTAAGTTTCAGCTGCCAAAGCAAATGGTCGGTGAGGGAAGCCGGTTGAGAAAGCGTGTTTTCGTAACCAGGCAAGTCTTCATCGCTACCGCGGTAGACGGGAAGGTTGGGGGTCGAACGAGCGTTCTCTAAATAGCTTTCCCAGTTAAAATCTTCGGAGGCCTGAGGGTTCTCTTCAGCCTTCTGATTCTGCATTTCGGGAGTATCAATACTCTGAGTAATGCTTTCGGATTCTACCGACTCTTCTAGTAGAGCGTTGTCCACGAGTTCGGTGTTGATTAAATTCTCCAGCTCCATGCGCGAGAGTTGCAGAAGCTTAATAGCTTGCTGCAGCTGCGGCGTCATCACCAACTGCTGACTGAGGTTTAATGTCTGTTTCAGTCCAATAGCCATCGTTACAACCTAAATCCTTCTCCTAGATAGAAACGCCTTGCCTCTTCGTTTTCAACGATTTCTTTCGGCGCCCCATGCATCCAGATGTCACCTTCCTTAATCAGATAGGCTTCATCGCAGGTGCTTAACGTCTCTCGGACATTGTGGTCCGTGATGATGATTCCAATTCCCCGATCCTTTAAGGACCGGATGATGCCTTGAATCTCTTGGACAGCCAGAGGATCGATGCCGGCGTAAGGTTCATCCAGAAGCAGAAACTTCGGCTCCAGGATTAGGGACCTTGCGATTTCCAGCCTGCGGCGTTCTCCGCCCGATAGCGTAAACCCCCGACTATTCACCAAATGCCCTATACCTAAATCGGATAGAGCACGTTCAACCTTCACTCTCTTTTCCTTGCGGCTCACTTTTAAATTATCGAGCACAATCAGCAAATTCTCTTCGACCGTAAGCTTGCGAAAGACTGACGGTTCTTGGGGGAGGTAACCTAATCCCAGCCTGGCCCGTTCGTAGATGGCGCGGTGCGCTAAATCGGTTTCTCCAAGACGCACAGTACCCGAGTCGGGTCTTACGAGCCCTACGATCATGTAAAAGGTGGTCGTTTTGCCGGCGCCGTTAGGCCCCAAAAGACCGATGACCTTGCCTTGCTCGATCTCGATTGACGCTTCGCGCACCACTTTTCGACCTTTAAAACTTTTGCAAAGTTTCGACGCTGAAAGTTTCATTGGCTCACTTTCCCTTCGGCGCCTTCGACTTCGATGCGGTCTTCGTCCGAATACAAAACGATGCGACGGCCTTTCACTTCGTTGTCTTTCGAATTAACGCTAGCGTTGCCTTCTAGGATCACTTGATTCGATCCGACTTCCATAAAAGCATTTTCAGCGCGGCCGACCGAGTTTCGCTGTTTCAAAACCACGTTGCCGCTCGCTCTTATCGATTCCTTATCACTGGTAACCGTAAGCTCTACGAGGTCGCTATCGATGACGGTCTTCGGAAGAGTGGAATGTACTTTTCCCGTGAAAACAGCTCGTTCGTCTTCGGTAAAAAATTCCCCAGCATGAGAGGTGATCTTCAGCCATTGAGTGCTGTGCAGCTGTCTTTGTGCTGAGACATTTTTCTTCAAATAAAAGTGTTCCGTGTCGATATTTCCCAAAAGGCCCGTACCTCGCAAGAACATCGCGGGTTTGAGAATATCGGGACCTTTCATTCGCACAAGATCTTCGGTCGTGAATTCGTGGGAGTTGCCATCGTAGTCGAGTTTATCCATTTCGAAGAGATAGCCTCGGCGCGATTTAATGGACACATCACCGTCTAATTCTACCTTCTGCTTCTCCATCTGAGAGCGGCCGTAGTTACTTCGGGTTACGATCTGGTTCCCCGTAGTCGAGGCAAAAAAATCGGCGTCGACCTCTTTCATGAATGCGTAGCTATCCTTTCGGTGGAGTTCTGCGAACTTCGATCGGATGTTCCATCGTTTAACGCCATCGGTACTTTCGTAAAAATTTACTCCCAGCAGCCCGAAGGGGGCCTCCGTGAGTGGAGCTTCGTAAAGGCCTTCCTCCGATTCCAACGAGGCCTGCGAGGTATTTTCAGCAGTGGGCGGCGGCGTAATATCGCTGCGACGCGGCCACAACACCACGAGGGCGACCCAGACTGCTGCCAATCCAAATACACAAAGCTTCTTCATTGGTTAATCCGCATTCAAGATAGCAGAGTCCTACCAGGCAAGCAAACCTGTTGGCATAGAGAATGCAAGAGCCCGGAACGCCTTCACTAGGAGGGCGGAGCAGGGCATCAACGAGTGCGCAATGACGCCATGCGCATCACGTTCGGCATGTCGGCAATTGCGGTATCGAATTTTCCAGAAACGCCTTACAATTAAGTAAGGATCATCCTCCCTGCCACCACTATGAAAAACTTAAAAATTAAAGCCGCCTTCATCGGTTTGCTTTGGGCAGTTCCGCTCCTGGCTTCGCCTGATCTCGACAACCACTATGCGTTGCGTTCGTTCGTGGGTGTCGTCATCAACGGAGAAGCCGACCCAGTGTTTTCGGAACACATCGAAAACCAGATCATTAAATTTTTTCGCACCAGAACCCGATTTGAAGTTCCACACCAAGCGTACATCGGTTTCAAAAACGATTTAGCGTCGATGTACCTAAACGATCCCAGCACTCCCATAGATCAAAAACTACTGTGGATGCGTCCGCAAATTTTGAAATTGAAATCTCAAGGAGTCGACGCCGTCATTGTCGCCGAATTGGGACGTACGGCATCCAGTTATC
>JBBQIT010000269.1:0-6249 GCA_038325205.1 Bdellovibrionota bacterium | reverse complement strand
GGGGCGAAGTTTTCTCGATCCTTTAAGATCTATCATCACTATATTCCATTGCCTGGAGCGACGCTGACGTTCAAGACCGCGGAGCCCGTGACGCCTCAAGCATTGAGACAGATGGGCACAGAAGAGGCCCTAAAAAAGCTTCAAAGTGATTTAAACCAGATGTTAGCGCTTTAGCGCCTCGATGAGCGAGATGGGCGATTTCGTCGGATATACCGCCTTTAATTCAAACCCTGAACTTGCAAGCAACTCCGAAAACTCCTGGCGCGTCCGTTCTCGTCCTGTGGCAACGACGAGCATTTCCATATCTAAGAGTTTCCCAAACGCGGGCTCATTACCAGGCTCGATAATATTCTCTGCCAGAAAGAGCTTTCCATTTTTTGGAAGCGCCTCATAAGAGTTGTGCAAAATAGTCTTACACTCCTCGTCGCTCCAATCATGGAGGACAAAAGAAAGAATGTGAGCATCCGCTCCCTGGGGAAGTTTCTCAAAAAAGCTAGCCCCATGAAAAACACAACGATCAGAAAGAGAAGCGAGTGCAGTCTTTGCGCCTTCAACTACATGCCCCAAATCCACCACTCCCCCTTTGAGCTGTTTGTGTTTTTCGAGGATTAGTTTCAACAAATGGCCGTGACCACCGCCGATGTCATAAAGAGTATGCACGCCAGTGAAGGGATAAGCCTCGACGATGGAGTTGTGAAGGTTCTGAGAATTTCCCGTCATTGCACGATTGAAGACTTCGGAGAGTTCTCGATTTTCTTTTAGATATTCAAAGAATGGTTTCCCGTGAGCTTCGTCCCATCCGGGCTTTCCGGTTTGAACACTGTAGAGGAGATTCTCCCACGCTCTATCATGAGCGGGATCCCCAAACCAAAGCACCATTCCTCGCGGCGAACCAGGGACATCGAGGAAGACTTCAGCGAGCGGGGTTAAGCCAAATGTCTTAGGAGAGACTTCAGCGTAGATTCCGCAACTAGCGAGGGCTCGAAGGAGCCGGTAGAGGGCGCCAGAATGCGTGTGCGTTCGCTTCGCGAGTTCATCCACGCTCAGGGGACCAGCCGTTAACTGATCGCTGATTCCAAGTTTGGCGGCTACGTAAATGGGTTTTGAGACCATTTTTCCGGTGGCCATTTTTAAGAATTGGATAGGGAGGGGAACTTCGAGTTGATCGGACATTGAGAGCTCCGTCGGCAAACTCGAAAGAGATTCGAGATTTGAAATTAGAGGGCTAAAATTTCTAACGAAATTTTAGCGGGAGACGGGGGTCGAACCCGCTACCCTCAGCTTGGAAGGCTGATGCTCTAGCCAAATGAGCTACTCCCGCATATCAAGAAATACCTTATAGTTCTGGTCATTTAATTTGTCGCGTTCTTTCTTATATCAACGCGAAATAGCTGATTTCGGAAAGGTTTTGGAAGGGACTAAGAAAGGATCTTGGGCCTCGGCGGATAAGGTTTGAATCATCGCCTAGCAGCAAGAGAGTCGCTTGGAATAGTCTCCTCGTGCACCAGTCCGAGAACCGACGGCTAAGTTTCCATCGCAAACTCCGAAAAACGCCAACTATTACTGGGTGTGTCAGGATTCTGCTAGGGACGCCTTTCTCATTGCGGTTTTTGCGCTTCTCCACTAAAAACCTTCCTTCCTAGGAGGATTTGACTCGTGGCGTTATTGCGCGGCTTTGTTGTGCTTCTCTGTCTGTTCTCGGCCACCCCGAGCTTCGGCATCGTCGGGATCTATGAACGCTGCTTTGGTGTCGCGGAGTACGCTTCTGCTATCATTTTGAAATCCCTAATTCCCTTTATGGGTTTCAGCATTCCGGGAAGTGAGGAAGCGATTCTTGCTTTCGAATGGCGCAAAGGTTTTTTGCGATATCCCAACGACGACATCGGTAACCCCGCTTTTCTGGTAAACCATACCCAAGCGCTCCACGTCTTTGACCGTTGGTTTCGGGGAATAGACGACCACGACTACCAGACAATGTTATCTCATCAGCATACGATCGCTTGTATCGGTCCCAGCGGCGACCGGCCCTACACGATAGCGCGAAACGGGGGGACTTATTCCTCGGATCAAATGTTCCCTGGAATGATGCGGCACATGCCCGGAATTCCTCCCCGCAGCGCTTTTCAATCGGACTCGCTGGCCGAACCGGGCCCTTTACTCGATTCCTTAAGTTTACTGGGCTGGTCTGTCGCTGATTTTGAGAACATAAACGGCTCTTACCGCTGGCGAAATCCTATCGATGGGATTGCCGCGGCTATCTGGCCCGAAAATCTCCTGCTCCGCCAAGGATCTTTTAGCCATTACGCTCCAGGCGCAATGAATCATGAATCTTATCTGAAACGAATCGCAGATTTGGCTGAGGATTTACGACAGACTCGATGGCAACACATCAATCACAATCCCTATGCGCTAAAAACATTCGTTCATAAAGTAGCGGACTACTACCATACGTCGATAAATTGGATGCCGTTTGTCGGAGTAAACAATTCTATCTTAATGTCGCATGTGAACTACGTATTGCGCTACCACGGCTTTAGTGTCTTGCCTCATGAAGAGCTCGATTATCAGGCTTTCCTCTCTTCAACCTCTCAGTTTCGGCAGGTACTTTGGAAATCGTTTTTGGCCGCAAATCCCCGCATGTCCGGAGTCAGAATCAATCGTTTTTGATTGGGTAGCATGCACATAAATAAATTCATTTCTTCCTTGTCACTCCTCCCCCTAGCTTTCGAACTTTTGTTCGCTCTCGATATCGTCGGCATTAAATCCGCTTCGGGACAGGAGGTACTTCCTTGTAAGAACATGATTGAAGGTCACGGATACCGGATTTTGCCACGGCTTCCCGCGGTGAACGCCGAATTCACAGCGGTGTCGAAAGATCTCTTCGATGAGTTCAGACTGCCAAAACATAGCCGAGTGACGGTATTACGGAGTGAGGCCAGAATGGGAAATCAGTATTATTCCGATGCTGCCAGGGACTATCTAGCCGCCAATCACGGAATGGTTCAGTTAATCAATGAAATGCGGACAGAGCTGATACTAGCGAGCCCGAATTCTAAAAGAGACGATGTAGCACGTGCCCCATTCCATGTGCTTTTACAAAAGGGTGCTATTTTCGGTCCAGATTTCGCAGATCGTTTCCACACCCACGATCGTCAATTGATAGGCCTCTGCACTGTCGAGGGGCCGACGACCCTCGCAAAAAACGTCGATACCGCCACTATAGATCAAACGGATATGTGGAGATGCGGCGACAATTTACCTGGCGACATCATTCGTCCCAGCATCGAAGATCTGCTAATTTTGATGAACCGGAACGAAGAAACGGGTTCGGGGCTGCATCGCAGCCCCCGAGAACGTCACGATCGTTTCACCGTAAGTGTTACGATCGATCTAGACTAGTTACCCGTGAACTTCACGGCGTAATTCGTCTGCCAGAGCTTATCGAAGATCTGAATGAGAGTTCCCGTGGTTTCCAACGAGTGGAGAACAAAGCCCACGTCACGCGTTTGCGTAAAATATCCCTGACTCCAGTTTTCCGAACCCACCCAAGCATCAGCGTCGTCAGAGATTAGGTATTTGCTGTGAATGAGACGGGCAAACTCGATAGCGCCACCCGAATATTGCGGGACAGTCACAACACGAACCTCAACGTTCTTCACCTTAGAAAGCGCTATGAGATCCGCTTTGGCTTTTTTGACGTCGGAGAAATCGACCATGAGTTGGATTTTCACGCCGCGCTTCGCAGTAGCCAAGATGCCATCGTTTAAGAACTGCCACTTTCCACCACCATTCGCAGGCTTCAAGCTGTACTCCATCACTTGAATGCGAAGCGTTTTCGTTGCGGCATTCATCAACTTAATGATCTGGTCGCCCGAATACAAAATTCCCTTGGGGTTAGCCACGGTCGGAGCGGCCACCACGAAAAGATCGGAATTCACATCCGTAGGCTTTGGATACTCCACGTTGTCTCGAGAAGGAGTGCCCTTGCTCACGAGAGTGCCTTCGGACCAGTCTTTTTCAAAAATCTTTAACATGTCGCCCGCGATTCCCGTGTCGATAACTCGAAGACCGACTTCGTGAATGTGGTTCAAAGCGCGCCAATCGAAGTTCTGACTTCCCGAGAAGCTATCGTTTCCATCGACGATAAAAAACTTCGCGTGTTGAACGCCACCGTACTTTCCGAAATCGATAATTCGGGCTTCGCTATTGGCGACATTCCCGATTTGGGTGACTGATTCAGGATAATTTTTGAAAAACTTCGAATCAGTCAACAATCGGACTCGTACGCCACGTTTACCCGCTTCTTGAATAGCTTGAAGGACGGGCGCCAGAGGCTCACCGGCTTTATCAGTGATATAGAATTGTTCGATGTCTAAAGTGTTCTTGGCGCCATTGATCATCTCTAGCCAAGTCTTTTGACAGTCCAAAGCGTTGGGAACCGTTAAATCTGTTTCGAGCGGAACGGAAAGCACGACTTGAACGGTTGGTTCCGCTAACCCGAGCTGACAAGCCAATGCCAATGTAATGATGTAAAGACTCTTCACCGATCATCCCCCTGTTTTATTTAAAGACGGCCGTGACTGCTGTAGCCGAGGCGTCTTTTAAACCCAATGTCCCCAAGCCGAACGCATCTTCGATGGTCCGGAGCAAACTGTAATGGTCATACGTGTCATTCGAGGTAGCTCTCGCCAACACCATCTCTCCGTTGAACACCGTATAGATGTGATTGTTCGGCTCCCCCAAAGCGCTCTCATCGAAAGTAGAAATGAGCAGCATCCCTTTCATAAATCTGGAATCCTGCATGAGCGGCCCGAACGTTTTGGAGTACCAGCGGTCCGCGTAGTCTGGGCCCGTGTCATGTCCGTCATTTTTCATGTCAGGAATGTAAAAGGAATAGTCGGGAAGCGTTCCTTGCGAAATGTCTTGGGAAAGCTGTGACGCATTCACGATATTAGCGCAGCGTGCAGAGCTGTTTTGAATATTTTTAAAACTGATGAAGGGATTATGTTTTCGAGCGTAGGTACTCGATGTAGTCCCTTTGAAACAATTTCCCGGATACGCTTCTACGTAAGCTTTCCAGGTTTTTCCCTTGGCCTCTAAAAGATCTACAATGCTATTCACGCCGAGATTAACGTTGCCGTCGCCAGTAACGCCTTGTTTGTCACCTGAAACGAGAGCGATGTAGTTGCCCTGAGAGGGATGAGCCTCTGCATGGAAATTTTGCAAAGAAGCTCCGTCAGAAGCGAGTTTTCCAAAAAACGGTTCACTGATGATCGTGTCGTAACTTTGATTTTCAAAGATGACGATCATCACTTTTGAAAAAGGCGGATTCGCCGCCCACACATTATTGGTAAAAATATTTAAAAGAATTAATGATGAGAGAAACAACTTCATTTGTAGCCCCCCTATGTTGTCCGGAATTATCAGAGCAACCTTCGTACCAATGCAAATTATGGAACGGTTAGCGGCTATTCTGAGGGAACACTTGTGACGGGCGTCGCATCAAACGCATACTTTTTTCCTTCTTTTTTTCGCGGTGGGGCCAAAGAGCCTTCGGCTCTAGACATTGGAATGGCGAGATTAGAAATTAGATAGGCCGTCCTTTTGGGGGTAAAAGGGCAGTCGCGGGCGATCTAGGGAGTTAAATAGCCCCTCCAAGGCCGCAAAGTCAGAAATAAAGTAGACACTTAGCCCTGCTTTAGCTAGAAATGTGAGGCTGTTCCCGGTAGGATAATGCGTTTTATTGGCTAGCCGATCACAATGACCTACTAGTTAGCCACTTAAGAGGTAAAGCCCAGATGGGCTGCCGCCCCCTGTACTGGTGGGGGCCCGGTGGGAAAAGGTTTTATTGCCCATGTAGCTCAGTAGGTAGAGCACGTCCTTGGTAAGGACGAGGTCACGGGTTCAAATCCCGTCGTGGGCTTGTTAATTGGATTGAAGTCCCGAGAAAGAAAATTCGGGCAAAATGATTTGCACTATTAAGGAGACGACATGTCGAAAACAAAATTTGAGCGAACAAAGCCCCACGTAAACGTAGGAACTATTGGTCACGTCGATCATGGCAAGACAACGCTAACTGCAGCGATTACTTTCGTTCTATCCAAAAAAGGTTGGGCGGAAGCAAAACGTTACGATCAAATCGATAACGCTCCTGAAGAAAAAGAACGCGGTATCACTATCGCGACTTCGCATCAAGAGTACCAGAGCGCGAATCGCCATTACGCTCACGTCGACTGTCCCGGCCATGCG